>DAHZZC010000841.1 GCA_027435495.1 Planctomycetales bacterium | reverse complement strand
TGAGGACTACTTCCAGCGCAGGGCTCAGACGCCCGACCGGGCCGACGACCAGTGGAAGCTGGCCCAGTGGTGCGACGAGAACGGGCTAAAGGAAGAGGCGATCGCCCATTATCACGCCGTCTTAAGGCTGGATCCCCATCGGGAGGCCGCCTGGCGGCACCTGGGTTATAAAAAAGTCAAGGGCCGGTGGGTCAAGCCCGAGCAGCAGGCCGCGGCGAAGCAGGAGGCCGAGGAACAGCATCAAGCCGACCGATACTGGAAACCCCTCCTGGAGCGAATGCGATCCGGGTTGTCCAGCCGAGAACGGCGGAGGCGGGAGCGTGCGGAAGCGGATTTCGCACGCGTGAACGACCCCCGCGCCGTGCCGATGATCTGGGCCGTCTTTGTGACCCGTGGCGCGGCGGAGCAACCGCTCGCCGTCCGCGTGCTGGGCCAGATCGATTCACCGGGCGCCTCGCGAGCCCTCGCCACGCTCGCGATGTTCAGCAAATCAGGCGAAGCGCGGAGTCGGGCGATCGAGTTGCTCCGCCGCCGCGACGCCCGGGATTTCGCTCCGGCGCTCGTCGCGATGATTCGCGACCCGATCCAGTATGAGGTCAAACCGGTACAGGGCCCAGGAAAGTCCGGCGAGTTGGTGATCCACGATGGCACGGTCAAGCGTCAGCGAATCTACACGCCCCTCAACGAGCCAAACTTCGTGCTCGGCCCAAACGACCGGCTTATCATCGATCCGAATACCGGCCTGCCGGCCGTATCCCGGATGCTGGGTTATATCATTCCGAGTCAACCCCTGGGAGGGTTCTACGCCGGATCGCTGCCGACTCAATTCTTTTTCGGCAGCACACCGAGCGCCGGGTCGATCTCGAGCGTACTTCAGAAGGCAGGGGTCCCTGCCGCTCAGAGCCAGAACCTGGGACAGCGGGTCGCCGCCAACGCCCAGTCCTCCTTGCAACTGGCGAGAGCGGAGACAAATCCCGCGATGGGCGGGAACGGCCTCGACCTTGCGCCGGCCGAATACCTGGAGATCCCGATCGGTCAGATGGAGCTGGACGCCATTCGATCGGCTCAGGTCGCTCGAATGCAGATGGAAGGAGATGTTCGCGCCATCGACGCCTATAACGCCCCGATCCGGGAACGGAACCGGCTGGCGCGTCAGGTGCTTTCCAGGACCGTGGGAATCGACCACGGCGACAACCATTCGGCCTGGATGAAATGGGTCGTGGATCTCTTCGGCTACGCGATGCTCGCTCAGAAGTCAGACTCGCGAGCGACCACCATCATCGAGCAGGTACCGCTGGCCTATCAGCCTCAGGCCGTGCCTACCTTGCAGGAGGGCCTGGCCCTCGCACCGGAGTTGAACATCGGCCATGGCGCCTGCTTCGCGGCCGGGACGCCTGTCCGAACGCTCGAAGGATCTCGACCGATCGAGACCCTCCGCCCTGGCGATCTGGTTCTCACACAGGATGCGACGTCCGGCGAACTCCAGTATCGAGCCGTCGTGATCGCCTATCACAACCCACCGAATTCCACCTACCGGATCGGTCTGAAAACGGGCGAGGCGATCGTCGCGACGGGCATTCACCGGTTGTGGAAGGCCGGCACGGGCTGGACGATGGCCCGCGACCTCAAGCCCGGTGACGTCCTCCGCACCCTCTCCGGAATCGCGCCGATCCAGTCGGTTGATCCCGATCGCGTCCAGCCGGTCTTCAACCTCAAGGTATCCGACGGAAACAGCTACTTCGTGGGCGAGGGCAGCGTCCTTGCTCACGACAACAGCCCGGTCGAACCGGTCGCCGAGCCGTTTGATGCCGTCAGGCCGATCGACGTCGTGACTGCCCCGACTACCCCAACACCCGCCGCTTCACCGAAGCCCGCAACCTCCGTGCACCACCGTTCGATGCTCGGACACTGAGCCCAGGCCCCCGAGGAGACCAATCCATGTTCGCGATGGCCCTGCTCTGCCTCGGACTTGTCGACAGCGGCGGCCCCGCCTCGACCGATGTTTCCACCTACCGGGAGGCAGCGGCGAAGGCCGGCAAGGATGCCTCGGCCCAGGTCAAGCTGGCCCTCTGGTGCGAGGCGCATGGGATGTCGACCGAGCGGATGAAGCACCTCGCCGCCGCGGTGGCTCAGGACCCCGCCCACGCCGTCGCTCGCGGCCTGATGGGCCTGGTTTCCCGCGGTGGGAAGTGGGAGCGGCCCGAGGACGTCAGCCGCGAAGTGAAGGACGATCCCGGGCTCAAGGCCCTGCGCGACGAATACTTCCAGCGCAGGGCTCGAACTCCCGACAAGGCCGACGACCAGCTCAAACTTTCTCAGTGGTGCGACGAGAACGGCCTGAAGGAAGAGGCGATCGCCCATTACCGGGCCGTCCTCCGTCTCGACCCAAAACGCGAGTCGGCCTGGCACCGACTCGGGTTCAAGAAGGTGAAGGGGCGGTGGGTCAAGCCCGAGTGGCAGAACACGGCGAAGAAGGAATTCGAGGAGCAACACCGGGCCAACAAGCGCTGGAAGCCCGTTCTGGAGCGAATTCGGTCGGGGCTGGAAAGCAAGGACAGGGAGCGTCGCGAGCGGGCCGAGGCCGAGGCGCTGCAGGTGACCGACCCGCGCGCCGTGCCGATGGTCTGGGCCGTCTTTGTCCCGCGCGGGGTCTCTGGCCAGGTGATCGCGGTCCGGCTGCTGGGGCAGATCGATGCACCGGGGGCCTCGCGGGCGCTGGCGATGCTGGCGATATCCGGAAAATCGGGGGAAGTGCGCGGCCAGGCGGCACAGATCCTCCGCCAGCGCGATCCGCGTGACTTCGCACCGATCCTCGTCGCGATGATCCGCGACCCGATCAGGTACGAGGTCAAGCCGGTGCAAGGACCGGGGAAAGCGGGCGAACTGGTGATCCACGAGGGAACTGTCAAGCGAGAGCGGCTCTACACGCCGTTCTCCGGACCGAACCTCACGATGCAACCGGGCGATCGGATCGTCACGGGACCGGATGGTCTTCCGGTGCTGGATCAGTTGGTAGGTTTCACCTATATGAGCATAGGAAATCCCTTCTCCGGCGGCAACGACATCAATCCCTTGATGGCGATGACTACTGGCATGAGCCTTGGAATCGCGGGGCCCGGAGCGACCGGACAACTCACCGGCATTCTGGAGAAGGCGGGGGTTTCCGCCGCTCAGAGCGCGGGCGTGGCCCGTACAATCGTCGGGAATAGCCGATCCAATGCCACCGCGCTCCAGAACCTGGGACCCCAGGGAGGGTACTATATCGCCGAATTCGAGAATTTCCTGCAAATCCCGATCGGCGACCTGGAGCGTGACGCGCAGCTCTCGGCCCAGGTCGCCCGGATGCAGCTCGAGGGTGATGTTCAGGCCATAGACGCTTACAACGCCCCGATCCTCAACCTCAACCGCCGAATCCGCCAGATCCTCAAGGATGTCGCTGGGGTCGATCCGGGCAACGATCGATCGGCCTGGACGAAATGGCTGGTCGACCTCTTCGGGTACGCGGCGAGTCCTCAGAAAGCCTCTGCCGACCAGACGACCGTGATCGAGCAAGTCCCGCTCGAATACGTGCCGCAGGCGCCTCCACTAACGACGACGTCTGCGTTCCTCGGAGTCGAGTGGCACCACTCCTGTTTCGCCGCCGGAATGCTCGTACGGACACTTGATGGATCACGTCGAATCGAGACGATCGCGGCCTGCGATCTCGTCCTCTCCCAGGATCCCAGAACCGGCGAATTGCGATACCGAGCCGTCGTCACCGCTTTCCACAACCCGCCCAACAGCACCTACCGCATCCGGCTGGAGTCCGGCGAGGCGATCGTGGCCACCGGCATCCACCGACTCTGGAAGGCCGGCCAGGGCTGGACGATGGCCCGCGAACTCAAGCCCGGCGATGTCCTCCGCACCCTCGGAGGCGTCGCGACCGTTCAATCGGTCGATCCCGACCGCGTTCAGCCCGTGTTCAACCTGGAGGTTGCGGAGGGACAAAGCTACTTCGTCGGCGAGTCGGGCGTCCTGGCGCACGACAACAGCACGATCCACCCCGTCCCCGAGCCGTTCGACGCGGTCGGGCCGATCGACGTCGCGACCGCCCCGGCGCCTGCTTCAACGCCGAATCCCGCATCCCAGGTCCGTCGCCGATCGATGCTCGGACGCTGAACCCGTTCTCCGAGGAGACCGATTTCATGCTCGCCATCGCCCTGCTCTGCCTCGGACTCATCGATGGCGAAGCTCAACCAGCGGCCGAGACTTCCGCCTACCGAGAGGCAGCGGCGAGGGCTGGCAAGGATGCCTCGGCGCAGGTCAAGCTGGCCCTCTGGTGCGAGGCTCATGGCATGGGCGCCGAGCGGGTCAAGCACCTGGCGCTCGCGGTCCTGGCCGATCCCTCGAATGCCCTCGCCCGGGGCCTGATGGGGATGGTCCACGCTGGCGAAAAGTGGGGCCGCCCCGATGTCGTCGGCCAGCAAATCGAGGCCGATCCATCCTACCGGAAGCTCGTCGACGATTACCTGGCCCGGCGCGCTCGAACTCCCCGAACAGCCGACGCCCAGGCCCGGCTCGCCGCCTGGTGTGCCGAGAATGGCCTCAAGGATCAGGCGATCGCCCATAATACCGAGGTCATCCGGCTGGACCCATCCCGCGATTCGGCCTGGCGGCACCTTGGCTACAGGAAGCAGGGTCAGCGTTGGGTCAAGCCCGAGGAGGTCGCCGCCGACCGGCTCGAGGCCGAACGACAGAAGCACGCCGACCGGCAGTGGCGGCCGAGGCTCGAACACATCCGCGATGGCCTCGATAGCCGAGACCCCGCGCGCCGGGCTCGGGCCGAGCAGGCCGCCCGCGAGGCCACCGATCCTCGGGCAGTCCCGATGATCTGGGCCGTGATGCTCCGAGGAAGCGACCGATCCCGGATGACCGCCCTCCAGATGCTCGGCCAGATCGACGGACCCCAGGCCTCCAACGCTCTGGCCTCGCTCGCCGTGATGCACCCCTCGGCCGAGGTCCGCGCCCGGGCCACCGAGATCCTCACCCGCCGAGACCCTCGCGACGTGATTGGCCGCCTGATCGGTCTGGTCCGCCGACCGTTTCGTTACGAGGTCCGGCCGGTCAACGGCCCCGGAACCGACGGCGTTCTTTTTGTCGACGGCGAGCGGTACAACATCTATCGAGAATATCAGGATCCGGCGATCCAGCCGCTCTCGATTCCGCCGCGTCTCTTCGCCCCGTCGGTC
>DAHZZC010000840.1 GCA_027435495.1 Planctomycetales bacterium | reverse complement strand
GTCACGTGGCTCGTCCTGGTTCGCAATGATCCGGATTCATCGCTCAAGTGAGGAGAAAAACATGCCGAAGCGTCGTGGGTTTACGTTGATCGAGCTGCTGGTGGTGATCGCGATCATCGCCGTCCTGATCGCCCTGCTGTTGCCGGCGGTGCAGGCGGCGCGTGAAGCGGCCCGTCGTGCCCAGTGCACCAACAACCTCAAGCAGATCGGGCTTGCGGTGCAGAACTACATCTCCCAGGTTGGCGCGTTGCCGCCGCAGACGAGCTGGCCGACCGCTGCGGCCAACAGTCTGGGCACGGGTGTTGGGATGATGTGGGGTTTCAACTGGTATGCGGCCATCCTGCCGCAGATGGAGCAGCAGCCGATCTTTAACTCGATCAACTTCATGCTCTGCCCGATGGATGGCAGCCTTGGCCAGTTCGGCAACATCACGGCCGCGAGCACCCAGATCAAGACCTTGATCTGTCCGTCGGAGTCGGCCTCGACGCAACTCTACGCGACCCCCCAGATGAACGGGGCGGGCTTCGGCTACTACGGCGTGGCGAACTACGTCGGCAATTACGGCGGGCCGCCGACGTTCCAGGCCTACAGCGGCACCATTATCCCTGGCTACGGCGTGACGCCGGGCTCGACCACGCTGACGCTCGGCACCCGGAACCCGGTCGTCCGGATCGCCTCGATTACGGACGGGACCTCGAATACCGGCCTGGTCAGCGAGCGGCTCCTCTCGCAGAATCCCTACCTCGGCACAGGTGGCACCTCGACGACGCTGGTCTATCCCAGCGGCATCCCGGGCTTGCGGGCGATTTTCACGGCGCCCACGGGCGTCGTGCCGAACACGATGGGGATTACGCCGAACGTGATGTCCAGCCCGGCTGGTCTCTTCGTCAAGTATTGCCAGGGACTCAGCGGCACCACCCCGGCCACTTTCTCGAATTATGTCGGAATCCAGTATCTCGCCGGCAACCCGGTGACGCTCGCCCTCTCCAGCTACATGCACTGGACGCCGCCCAACACGCCCCCCTGCCTGAATCCGATGGACTACTCGATCGGGATGAGTTCCATGTTCCCCGGCTATCTGGGCCCCTACAGCGCCCCGTCGGCCTCGAGCTTGCACCCGGGCGGAGTGAACGTCGGCTTCTGCGACGGCTCGGTCCACTTCATCAAGAACACGGTTTCGCTCCAGGCGTGGTGGGGCCTCGGCACCCGGTCGATGGGCGAGGTCATCAGCTCCGACTCGTACTGAGATCTGTCTTCGAACCCAGCGCGGGGGACTGATTCGGGCCTCTCGTGCGGATGCGACTTCGGTCCGTTCGACTGCATTCCCTCGCAGCCGACGGGCCGATCCTCGCCGCCTCGCCGGTCCTCCTCCGGCGGGGCGGTCTCAGTCCACAACGCTCCCCTGCTGCTCGATCCGCTGGAGTTCAACCATCTCTCGATAGGCGCCGCCAACGGAGAGCAACTCGTCATGGCGGCCGACCTCGATGATTCGTCCTGCCTCCATCACGAGGATGCGGTCGGCGTGGCGAATCGTGCTGAGCCGGTGGGCGATCACGAACGAGGTCCGCCCCCGCAAGAGCTCGGCAAGGCCCTGCTGGATCAGCCGCTCGCTCTCGCTGTCGAGGTTGCTCGTCGCCTCGTCGAGGATGAAGATCCGCGGGTCGGCCAGGACGGCGCGGGCGATTGCCAACCGCTGTCGCTGGCCGCCGCTGAGTCGGACCCCGCGCTCGCCGATCAGGGTGTCGTACCGATCCGGCAGGCCATCGATGAACTCAGCGGCGTTGGCGGCGGCGGCGGCGGCCTCGATCCGGCCTCGTGTCGCCGATCGGTCGCCGTACGCGATGTTCTCGGCGATCGTCCCATCGAAGAGGAAGACGTCCTGCTCGACGATTCCCAGCAGCCTCCGATAGCTCTCGACCTCGATCTCGCGGAGGTCGACACCATCGAGTGAGATCGTGCCGCGGGTCGGGTCGTAGAACCGGGCGATCAGGTTGCAGAGCGTCGTTTTGCCGGATCCGCTCCGTCCCACCAGCGCAATGGTCTCACCGGGCTCGATGTCGAGATCGATGTCCTCCAGTACCGGTCGCGTGGTCCCCGGGTAGGCGAAGGCCACCCCGCGCAGGACGATCCGGCCCGCGACCGACGCCTTGGAGACGGCTCGCGTTCCGGGACAGTCGGCCATTTCGCGAGGCTCGGCCAGCAGGTCGAGCAC
>DAHZZC010000839.1 GCA_027435495.1 Planctomycetales bacterium | reverse complement strand
CGTGTACATCGTTGGGATTCACCGAAACGCCCCATTTGCCGCGGTGATCGCGCTTGCGATTCTCTTTATTTGCATGTGGTCGAATATTGTCGGCGCGTTGGTGCCGATTCTTGCCCGGAGGTTCGGCATCGATCCGGCCGTGATCTCTGCCCCACTGATCAGCACGCTGGTCGACGCGACGGGGCTGGTAATCTACTATTCGGTCGCGATCCTGATACTAGGCAAGCTCGCTGGCGGCGGTTTAATCCACTGAGCCCGTCCAGCCCCGCTCACGAGTTCGCGTAGATGCGACCGTCTCGGCGGGACGACGCCCATCGGGGGCGGCGGCGGAACCAGTGCAACTCGGCCGCGTGAGCGTGGTAGGTCAGACCGACCATCCGCATCACGACCATCCCCCCGTAGAACAGAAAGAACCAGAACGCCCAGATGGCAATCGCCTCGGCCCACATTGTCGGAATCTGGTAGAGGAGCGCCCAGAGCCCTGCGCCGGCAGCTAGAAGCACCACCGCTGAGATCAGAGCGGCGTGAAGGTAATCCCACCCGATCCGGACGATCGCCGTTATGACTGTCACTGGGTTTGCAGCGATCAGGTTGTCGTGCAGAAGCGAGGCGGCCAGCGCCATCTGCGCGTAGCCGACCCCAATCACGATCAGCCCGAGAAAGACCGACCCGTCGATCGCCGCCATGTCGATCCGGTGCCCGTAGAAGAAAAACAACGGCCCGCCCCCGATCGCGGCGCCGAAGAGGCCGGCCCAGACCCACCTTACGATCCCCTCGGAGATGTCGCTGGGATGCCACTCAGGCCATCGGGGGTGGTCGTTCTCGCCGAGCGAGCTGGAGACCAAAACGTGACCGAGGAACAAAAGCGCATAGCCGAACGACATCAAGAAGCTGAAGATCATCGGTAGCATGATCGGGACGATCAAAAGTCCGAGCGCCCAGTCGGCCCTGGTCATCGGCGAGAGGTACGAGACGACGTCATAGACGGGGAGCGAGAGCACCCACATGATCGGCGGAAGGAAGACTAGCAATCCCAGTCCCGGTCCGTCCTTCAAAGGATAAACGAGGCATTCGCCCAGTCTTGGGGCGATTCGTGGATGTCGCCACTTCGAGGCGCTCCATGATTCGTCGTACTCGATCCGGGGAACCACTCGCAGGGCCGCGGCGGCGTCCGGGTCATACCAGCGCTTGGGTCGGGACATATTTCCTTCGATGGTCCCGCGACGATCGCCGCGCAACCACCCCCCGAGACCGGCCGCGGGTTGGGCCCCGCATCGAGATCGAGTCTTCGGTCACCGCCGACGGAGCCTCGGCCCGCCGGCGGCAGGGGATTCCACTATCGGCAGACGTGGCGTTCCGTCTGCACTGATTCTTACGGACGGAAGCTTTCGGGGCAAGCCCCGACGCTCCGCGACTCCACTCAACGTTCCTTCTTCCGACTCTTCTCACCCATCATCTGATCGAGCACCGAACGGACCTCCTTGGCCTGGTCCGGATCCAGGGGGTGCGACTTTAACAGGTGGAGCACCAGCAGGCCCGGCTCTCCCTGGTACAATTTATCGACCAGGCTGTTGACTCGCTTCTGCCGGACCTCTTGCCCGGAGATCACCGGCTTGTACACGAACGCCAGTTCGCGGCGGTCGCTGGTGACCAGCCCCTTTGATTCGAGCCGATCGAGCAGCGTTGCCACGGTGGCATAGGACCATTGTCGTCCGGCGGCGCGCAGAGTCTCCAGCGCTTCGCGGACCGTGGCCTGGCCGAGGTCCCACAGGACCTTCAGCACATCGAGTTCTGAATCAGGTATGGTAGGCGGACGTTTGGCCATCGGCGGTCGTCTCGTCGTTAAGACCAGGGATACTCCCGATCCTCATCGACCCTCGTCTCTCGCGGCGTTCGTCGATCAGATGGATGGACGCGCGACGGACGGAGCGCTCGGCCCCGATCGCGCTCATGGCGGGAGTCTTTCGACAGGTGTATCCTAAGACAGTTGTCTAACAAGGTCAAGTGCCGGACAACGATTCGCGATCCCACGGGGTTAACCAGTGACCTTACTGCGGGGTACACTCAATTTGCGGGCGCCTCAGGGGCGATCGCGATCTGGTGCGAGGCGGGGCCTGGCGTGGCCCGATCGGGGTGGTATGAGCCAGGAGTTGCATTATACTTCGGCCCCGCGTGGGCTGAGGCCGGGAAGCCGGGGCTTCGGGACGGTCGCGGCCACCGCCGGGCTCTCCAATTCGATTGCCGATCGGCTGGAGGCGCTGAGTGCCTACCGGTCCGTCTATCCGCCCGGCGATTCCTCCGAGCGGCTCAATCCGATCGCATACAGTCACGCCCGACTGACGATTGGCGGCACGATTCACGACGTCCTCTCGCGAATCGGCCCGGCCGGGCTGGATTACTCGGGCCGTCCCAACAAGTATGCCCATCATGTGATTCTCGATCCTGACGAGCATCCCGATGCCGGGCCGGCCTGGCTGCTGGCGTATCCCGGTTTTCTCCGCGAAACCTGGGAGGGTGAGCCCCGGATCTTTCCGACTGGCATCGGCGTTCCCCGGGGCGATCGACCGCCCGATGTCGCCCGAGGCTGGGAGGCACAGATTGGCGACGCGGGATGGGCGGGCGTGCTTGCCAGCTCGTTTCTGGAAGACTCCCGAAGGCCGGTCTTCCTGGTCTTCCGTCCGGGGATCGAACTGCTCCCGCTTTTCGTCGAGGCGATCTCGCTCCTGCCGGTCGTCCGGAGGTGGGACGTCGAGTTCACCACTTATTTGACCAGTCTTCCGCCCGGCGTCTCGTGCAACTGGCGGGGCGTGCTGGACGGCTCGCCCGAGTTGAAGGCCGCTCGCGGACTTCCGAACGCGATGATCCTCGACCTCGTCCGTCCCCTCGGCCGGGCGCCAGGTGGCCGACTCGTCCACCTGGCCCG
>DAHZZC010000838.1 GCA_027435495.1 Planctomycetales bacterium | reverse complement strand
GGCTCAGGCGTCATCTCGAAATCCTCGCGGGCCTGGACGAAGGCCCGGCTGTCCGATGGCGGGTCGCGTGCCTTCCCGCGATCCGACCGTACCGGCCCCGAATCGTCTCGACCATCTTAGCAGGACCGCCGGATTCGTGCCCAGCCCGCGAGCGTTCCGGCGCGGTTCCTCGGTCTCGGATGTCGGACGACGAGGGATCACTTCGAGGCGGCCTTGATGGCCTCGCGGAGCTGTTCGGCAAGGTGCGGTCCGCCGCCGATGAAGAGTCGGGCGACATTGCCGTCGCGGCCGACAACGACGGTCTGCGGGATCGCGTGTGCCTGGTATTTCTCGGCGATCGAGCCATCCTGGTCAAGCGCGACGCGAGGGGCCTTTAATTGGTACCGGGCCATCATCTTCCGGATCTGATCGGGCGACTCCTGGAGGTTCACGGCGACAAGCTGGACGGCCTTCGGATCGAACTCGGCGGCGACTTTCTCGACGTCCGGCATCGTCCGGATGCAGGGCCCGCACCACGTGGCCCAGAAGTCGAGCACGACGACCTTCCCCTTGCTGCCGGACAGGCGGAAGCGCTTGCCATCCAGCAGCGCCAGGTCGAAATCGGGAGCCGGCTTGCCGACGAGAGCCGACTCGATCCCTGATGCACCCGACCCACCGCCGGGCCCGGTATTCTCCGGTTCGATCGGCTCGGGGGCGTTGTGCAGAGTCCATCGGCCGTACTTCAGTTGCGCGGCAGCCTCGCGGATCGACTCGCCGATCGGAAGCTGGTCGATCTCGGTGATCCGGATGTGAGTGTCGCCCAAAACGTCGCTTGTGCCGAAGAGGGTGCCGTCGGCGAACCTCGTCGCATGGAAGGTGATCCGGATCCCGTCGCGCCGAACGGCCTGCACGAGGGTGGGGCCGTCGTCTGTCGAGGATTTCGAGTTCGGCTTCAACTCCTCGGGGTGGAGCCAGATGATCTCGGAGATCCGATCGCGCAGTAGCTCCTTTTCTTCCAGGCGGGTTTCGATTCGTACGTCCTTCTCATCCATCCCGAGAAGACGGGCGCGGAGGTAGTCGCCGTTCCGCGACCGGATCAGGTGGGTCGGCGGGCTGGCCTTCTGCATCCGGGGGAGGGTGAGCAGGCGGTCGGTTTTCGAGGTGCCGAGCCGGACCACCAGGCTGGTCAAGGATGCCAGCTCGACGGCCTTTACCTTTTCGTGCGGGACGAAAGTGGTGGTCGTCATCGACGACTTGAAGTGGACGCCCTTCTCGTCGATCCGGGTGATGATCGCCGTGATGACGTCGCCGCTGAGGAGATAGAGCGACTGCGGCCCCTGCCCGGTCGTCGACGTCGAATCCGCCAGGGCGTCGGCGAACCTCTTCGCGACCGGGGGCTGTCCGGGGTTGACCTGCCGGAACATGACTCCGACGGGCATTCCCGCGGGCTTTGTGGCGGTTGGCGTCCTCGGCGCGGCCGGTTCTCGATAGTAGATCCGTCCCGAGACGCCGCGTTTCAGGTGGCTGGCGGTGGAACTGCCGTCGGGGTGCCAGACGAGACAGGAGGACGTCGGCGACTCCTCGCCGTTTTCATGCTGGCCGATCAGGCGGACGCCGCCGGTCTCCAGTCGGGGGAGCGGATCGCCGGTCGGCTCCTTCGCTCCGCGGGCGATGCCGACCAGTGATCGCAGGGCCGTGATCGGGAGCCGCGTCGTACCCTCGATGCCCGGCACCCTCATCACCAGCGTGCCAGAGTCGATCCGTTCCAGCTCGCCACTGAGACGCGAACCGTCGAGATAGACGGCCCGAACCATTCGCGAAGGCTCTGGCCTCAAGGGCGAGAGAAAAACGCTGCTCACGTCGGCCGCGGCGATCGCCTGCTCGCCCTTCTCCGTCTTTACGACGAATGCCTTTGCCTCGGGGCGATAATCGGTGAGGGTTCCGTAGGTGATCGACCCGTCGGCGCGATGGATGCGGGCCTGGTCGACGCGGACCTCGCGGGGGATCTCGCCGTTCCACCGGCCGATTCGGAGCCACTCCAGTCGGACGTCGCCGCGGAT
>DAHZZC010000837.1 GCA_027435495.1 Planctomycetales bacterium | reverse complement strand
CTGCTCGACCTGCTGGCGATCGGGCGCGATCTCGACCACAACCTCCGGCGCGCCTGGTCGCTGGTCCTTCTGCCGAATCTCGCGGCCGTCGCGGCGGTCTTCGCCGCGGGCCTGAGCGTGCTGGGATCCATCGCGATCAACAATCTGTCGGCGGTCGCCGCCATGTCCATGGCCGGTCCGGGGCTCCGTCGAGCCGCCCGACTGGAGGCCGATCGCAGGCACCATCTGGAGGTCCGCCGAACGATCGCCGCCCGAATGCGCCTCGACGTCGCCGAGGCTCCCACCGCGGCGCCCCTGGCGTCACCCGCCTCCGCGTCGTAAATTATCAGGAACGAGGATCCCCGCAGCGCTCCCAACTCCGAGAACCGCGAGGAGCCTCCGGTCCATCCGACCGACACCTACGGACGCGAACCTCATGGCAAAGACCGCGCAGGAACGGGCGCACTCGGGACCCGGACGCGAGCCCTCCGAGCCAATGGACCTGCGAACGCGCGAAAGCAGCCAGCCCCCAGACCGCGCCACCAAACGGTTCAACATTTTCCTGGTCGACACCGGTTGGAATGCCCCAGTCTCCAAGATCGTCCGTCTCCATCTGAGGGGGCTTTTTGGAATTGGCGGGGTCTTCGAGCCAGATAGCCTTTTCGAACTCACGCCGCAGCAATCGGCCGTGATCCAGGGCCACGATCCGCAGCTCATCGGCTGCGACCCAACCATCATCGTGTATGATCTCTACGGGTGCCACCATTCGGGAGCCGGCGGATACCGAGGCTTCCGGCTGAACCTCGGCCTGATGCGGCACCCCGAACAGGCGCTCGCACGGCTGCAGGAATTCGTCCGCTTCGTCACACTGAATCGATCGGTCGCGCGGCTCGATCGCGAGGTTCGCCGCGAGCTCCACCGCGAAGGGATCGAGGGGATCGTCAAGATCCTCCGCGAGACTTCCGTCGAGATGCTCATCGAGTGAGGGCCGAGGACTCCATGAACGAAGAATTCCCCGTTTTCCCCGCCGTCGTCGGAGCCTGTGTGGCCCTCTATCTCGGTTACGAGATCAACCGACGACGGAACAAGCTGCGCAAGGTCTTCAACGTCTTCGACAAGCAGGAAAGCCGGATCGCCGATGCCCTCGAAAGCCTGGTCGAGAGCGGCCAGCTCCGTCCCCATGTTCCCTCTCATGTCCATTAATACGTTCTAAATCCACGGCCTCTGGCCGTGTGACCCGAAGAGCTTCGAGCGATCCGGCGTGCATTCTGCCGAGCAGGCCGCCCACCCCCGACGCTGGAGACCCGCTGGTCGAGCGGGGCAGAAACCTACAGGAGCGG
>DAHZZC010000836.1 GCA_027435495.1 Planctomycetales bacterium | reverse complement strand
CAGGGCATCGGCCGGATCGGCTAAACCTGGGCAGCCACTGAAGCCGGGAGACCGATCCCGAGCAACCACGAAATAACACGAAGGACACGAAAGCGGAAAGACCCAGCCCGAAGGAGATCCTGGGGCCTGTTCGCTCGATTCTCGGCGGAAGACCGGACCGTTAGAAAGTCGATCCGAGGACGTCACAGCCTCGAAGACTTTCCTGGTATTTCCTCTTTCGAGCCCTTCGTGATTTTTCGTGGTTGCTCTTCGTTCCCTGATTTTCCAGTTCTGCGTCCTTCGTTCCAGGAGGAATCAGGCCGAGGGCGCCGGCGACGACTCGGCCGGCTCGACGCGGAGGACGTCCACCAGCGGGACGGTGACGGTCCGATCATGCATCGCTTCCGGGTCGTTCGGCCGGACCAGCGCAATCGCGACCGTGCTGGCACCGACAATCGCCAGCTCAGGATGGCGGACCTCGAACCGTCGGCCATCGGTTAGCACCAGCCGAAAGCGGCGGAACGGCTGCCGTCGCAGGTGCTCGATCAGGTCTTTCGATCGCATCAGGTACGCCTCCAACCGGGGGCCCTCGGGGTCTAGCACACCATTGTATCACCCGGGATCAAGAGCGGCGAGGCCCCCGTTTCGGCGAGCCCGCCAGGCGCTCTCCAGGTCACCGGCCGGCGAACCTCGTCGCGATGACCGTGAAAGCCCAAGGCCCCAAGGCCCTGGATACTCCAAACTGCCCTTGGCTCCGGCGCGTTCTTCTCGGTATATTGGTAATTTCCCGCTGCCCCCGGTCCCGATGGCGGATCGCTCCGATGCGAACGGGGTCCGGCGGCCGATCAAGAAGGCAGGTCGATCGCGTGATGCGCTCGGCCCCGGTTGCCGGAGAGGGCCCGGCGGCCTTCAGAACCGATGGTCCCCCCCAAGATGAACGGGAGAACTGGCCTGTGGTGAAGCTACGCGTGCGTGCCGGCGAGTCGATCCAGGAGGCGGTCCGCCGCTTCCGCAAGCTCTGCGAACGAAGCGGCCTCCGCAAGGAAATGCGTCGAAAGGCCTACTACGAGAAGCCCAGCGAGCGCCGGCGCCGCGAGGAACTCAAGCGACTCCGCAAGGCCCGCCAGCATCAGACCTCCCGCGTCTGATCCCACCCGGACCAACCAGCCCGGTCCCTTCCCTGGACCGTACCCGACAGCCAGTCTCCACCCAGCAAGCAATATCCCTCCGATTCAACCGGGGAGCCTCGGCTCCCCGTTCTCTTTGATCCCTTCGCACCCGAACACCTCCTCCTTCATCAGCCGAGATCAACTCCGTAGATTGCCCATCTTGCCCTTGCTGTCCAGAGAGTACTACCCGTCATCCTGAGGGCAGGATACGCTGGATGGATTCGGAACGCGGTTTTTCCGGATTCAGCGAGAGTGACGATCGAGGTGCAACCCATGCGGACGAAATGGCTCGGGGCTGGTCTGGTGGCGTGTTTATGTTGCGGATCGATGGCCTGGCTCCCGGCGCGGGGGCAGGATCGGCCTGGCGATTCGCGGGGTGGGGAGGCGAAGAAGGACGACGGCGAGGGATCGGCGCGGCCGTCTCGGCCCGAGCGTCGGATTCGGCCGTACGACCGGGTGATCACGAAGGAGGCGAAGACCTCGCCGGGGCTTTTCCTGGTCCACCGGATCGAGGACAAGGTCTTCTTCGAGGTTCCGACGTCCGAGCTAGGTAAGGAGATGCTCTGGGTCACGCAGCTCGAGCAGACTCAGACGGGCTACAGTCACGCGGGCGAGCCGGTTGGCGATCGGGTTGTCCGCTGGGAGCAGCGCGGGGATGATCTCCTGCTCCGCGACGTCCGGTACGAGATCCGGGCCGACGTGGAGGACCCGATCCAGGGTGCGGTGAAGGCGACGTCGATGGAGCCGATCATCGCGGTCCTGCCGATCCAGGCGTATGGGAAGGATAAGCGGCCGGTCGTCGAGGTGACCTCGATCTTCACCGGCGACCTTCCGGAGTTCACGGCCCGTCGGCGGATTGGGGCCAGCGGCGTCGATCCGCGACGAACGTTCATCGAGAAGGTCAAGGCGTTTCCGACGAACATCGAGGCGAAGATCCTGGTGACCTACCGGACCGGCGGTGGCGGCGGTGGGATGGGCGGTCCTGGCGGTCCGATCCCGGGCGGCGGTGGTCGCGAAGGTTCCGTCACGGTGATGCTCCACCACAGCCTGATCGACCTACCCGAGAAGCCAATGCGGCCCCGCCGATACGACGACCGGGTCGGGTACTTCACCGTCTCGTTTGAGGACTACGGGAGCCTGAAGCACCAGGTGGAAGAGGTCCGATACATCACCCGGTGGCGGCTGGAGAAAAAGGACCCGAAGGCGGCCGTTTCGGAGCCGAAGAAGCCGATCGTTTTCTACCTCGGCCGCGAGATCCCGGCCCGCTATCGCCCCTGGATCAAGAAGGGCATCGAGGCCTGGCAGCCCGCCTTCGAGAAGGCCGGCTTCAAGAACGCGATCCTCGCCAAGTAACCCCCCACGCCCCAGGAAGATCCCGACTGGGACGCCGAGGACGCCCGGTACTCCTCGATCCGATGGCTCCCCTCCACCATCGAAAATGCCTACGGTCCCCACGTCAGCGACCCCCGGACCGGCGAGATCCTCGAGGCCGACATCCGGATGTATCACAACATCCTCAAGCTCGTGCGCGACTGGTACTTCGTCCAGGCCTCGCCCAACGACCCGAAGGCCCAGTCGCTTCCGCTCTCCGATGAGTTGATTGGTGAGCTTTTGCAGTACGTGACCTCGCACGAGGTCGGCCATTCGCTCGGCTTTCGGCACAACATGAAGGCCAGCTCGAGCTACACCGTCGAACAGCTTCGCAACAAGGAATTCACCAAAAAGTTCGGCGTCGAGGCGTCGATCATGGACTACGGCCGGTTCAACTATGTCGCCCAGCCTGGCGACGGTGCCCGCCTGATCCCGATCATCGGCCCGTACGACGACTTCGCCGTTGAGTGGGGCTATCGCGAGTTCCCCGACGCGAAAACGTACGACCAGGAGAAAAAGGAACTGGCGAAGATCACCGCTCGGCAGCTTGAGGACCGAAAACTCCGGTTCGGCGATCCCGACCCGGCCGAGGATCCCTCGCAACAAACCGAGGACCTCGGCTCCGACCCGATCCAGGCAACCGAATTCGGACTGAAGAACATTGACCGCGTCGCCGGCTTCCTCGTCAAGGCGACCGCGAAACCGAACGAGAACTACGAACTGCTCGGCGAGATGTATGAGCAACTCCTCGGCCAGCGGCGCCGGGAGCTTGGGCACGTCGTCAACCTGGTCGGCGGCTTCGTCCGGGCGAACCTCTGGTATCCCGAGGGGAAGAAGATCTTCGACCCGATCCAGGCCGAACAGCAGAAGAAAGCCGTCAAGTTCCTGATCGAGAATGGCCTGCGGATGCCCCCCTCGCTGGTGGCTCCCGAGATCCTCGACCGCCTCGAATCGCACGGAACAGCCGGGCGAATCCTCGCCTCGCAACAGGTGATCCTCCGGGCACTGGTCAACAAGACTCGGATCGACCGGATGAGCGAATTCGAGGCGCGATCGAAGGACGCCTATAAACCGGCCGACCTCTTCGGCGACCTGTTTGAAGGAATGTTCTCCGATCTGAGGCTCCAGCCGGGTAAGCCAATCGAGGTCGACCTCTACCGCCGGAACCTCCAGCGGGCCTACGTCGACCTGCTCGCCAGCTTCCTGGAGAATCCCGCCGACGACAGCGACCTGCCCGCCCTGGCGCGTCACTCGCTTCAGAGGGTGCAGAAGGAGCTTCCTGGCGGCAGCCTTACGCTGGAGGATCTCAGCCCGACGGTCCGGGCTCACCTGACCGACCTTCGGACCCGTGCCGAGCACGCGCTCGACCCGATCCCATCGGCCCCGAGGCCCGACCGTTCACCGGTCGTCTTGCCGTCGCGTCGCCGCGGGGCAACATCGCCCGATCAAAACTGAACATCCTTGACGCGGGCCGGCAACATCGCCGGTCCGCGTCTGCCGAAAAACCACGTCACGTTGAAATTAAGCCACGCCGTCTTGATAGCATTTTCGCACGGTCGTATCCTGCACGAGGTGAAAGGCAAAATGAGCCTTTTGTGAACCACCTCGAAGAAGACTGGAACCCCATCGGTGTCGAGGGGACCCGTCGATGCGGAGCAGCGCACCATGCGAAGACTCTCGGTCCTGACCCTGGCGGCCATCGCGGCCGTCACCCTTGCCGGCGAGTCGTTCGCCGGAACTGTCGATTACACCTTCTCGTTTAACTCGGGAACGGGCGTCACTCCCACGGTCCAGGCGGGCGGGACGCTGGAACTCATGCTCAATTCTGGTAGCACCGATCAGTATACGGTCACGGGCGCCACCAACGTCACGATCAGCGGGACCGCGATTGGTAGTACATCGGAGTCGCTTACCCTCGTGACAAATCCGAATGCGCCGAGTTCGTACACCGACCCCACGTCTGGGATCACTTTTGATAATCAGATCGTTCTGGCAAACGGATCGAAATTGCTCAATGATAATGGCTTGCTTTTCTCTGGTCCAAATAGTCTTTATGTGAACTTTTATACGCCAACCGGGAACAGCGCCGATTTTTCCCTGATCGCCAACGGATCCAGGACGAATATTAGTGGCGTGTTCGCGCTCTCTGTTCCGGAACCGTCGTCGTTCATCCTGGCGGCGACGGCTCTCGTCCCGGCGATTGCGACAGCGGCCCGACGTCGGCGTCGGGCTCGGGCGGCTCACTGATCCACAAGGAATCTCGGCTCTCGGCGCCCGGGCGCTGACCTTTCGGGGCGGCGTCCGGGTGTCTCCCCCGGCTCTGTCTTGCCGGGCGGCTTGGGGTTCTCCGCTTCTCCATGATCCACGAGGAATCTCGGCTCTCGGCGCCCGGGCGCTGACCTTTCGGGGTTGCGTCCGGGCGTCTCCCCATTGGGATTATGACGATAATCCGAGGGCTTTTCGCTTCTCCTGGATGAACGCCAGGTGGTGCGGGACGTGATCGCTCGCGAGTCGGACGATCTGCTCGAGGGTGAGCAACCCGCGCTGGCTGTGGACGGCGGGACGCGACCAGGCCGATTCGGGGAGCGAACGCAGCACCCTCGCCATCTCCCGTCGCATGGCTTCCATCAGGTTCAGTTCTTCCTCGATATCGGCGTCGTGATACGGAAGCGCGGCGGCGAACCGATCGGCGTCGAAGCCGATCAAAAGCGGCTTTTCCTCGGCGATGGTTCGTTTCATCCTGTGGCAGAGAGTCTGGTCGGTGTCGACCAGGTGGCCGACGACCTCGAGCGTGCTCCACCTGCCCGGAACGGGGCGAGCGCGGAGTTGATCGTGCGTCATTTCGGCGACCGCCGCGCGCAGGAGACGTAGGCTCTCCAGGTACGACGCGATCAGGGCCTCGTGGGTTTCGTCCATCGCGATCCTTCCTTCCTCGGGGTCTGGGGTATCGGGTAAACTGATTCGGTCGGAATTCGGGGACCGATTCTCCCCCGCGCGAACCTCCGGAGGCAACGGCCATCTTGCCCGTCGAACCCCTGCTGAGCGAGTCGGAGATCCGCGACCGGATGGCGGCGCTCGGCCGCCAGATCGAGGACGATTATCGTGATCGTCCGCTGACGATCGTCGCCGTCCTCACTGGCAGCCTGATCGCTCTGGCCGACCTGATCCGGCAGATCCGAATTCCGCTCCGGATCGCGCTGGTGCAGGCCAGCAGTTACCGGGGTGCCACAACCTCCGCCACCACGCTCGTGATCAATGAGGCGTTCGCGCCCGATGTGACCGGCCGGGATGTTTTGCTGCTCGACGACATCCTCGACACCGGCCAGACGCTCGCCGCGCTGGTGCGGCACATCCACGACCGGGGCGCCCGGAGCGTTCGGACGGCCGTCCTGCTCCGGAAGGTCGGCCGGCAGGTCGTCCCGATCGAGCCCGATTATTGCGGATTCGTCATCCCCGATGCCTTCGTCGTCGGCTACGGTCTCGATTACGACGACGATTATCGGCACCTGCCGTACGTCGGCATTTTGAGCCAATAGGCGGCCGGGATGCGACCCCTTCGACTCGCTCTGTTGACCCGCCGCTATCCTCCGCTCATCGGCGGCGCCGAGAAGGTGCTTAGCTACCTGGCCGGCGCGCTTGCGGTCGAGGGAGCCGAGGTCACCGTTCTGACCTCGCAGGCACCGGGGCTCGACCTCCCGACCCGCGAGGAAGTCGCGATCGATCGCGGCCAGGGCCGGCTGACGATCAATCGGCTGTCCACCTCGCGGCTCCGGTTCGTGGGGACCTATCTCTACATGCGGAACCTCGCGCGGTGGTTCGACCGCAACCCGATCGACCTGGCTTATGTATCGATGCTGAAGCACGACGCTTATGTCGCGGTCGGTGCGGGGCGCCGGCTGGGGTTTCCGGTCGTTCTCCGCCCCGAGGGCGCCGGCGCGACTGGTGATCTCGCCTGGCAATCGTGGGGAACCTTCGGCCTCCAAATCCGGCGCCGGTGTCGCGAGGCCACGGCGATCGTCGCGATTTCGAAGGCGATCGAGGCCGAGCTGGCCGGCGTCTGGCCTGATGGCCTGGGTCTGCGTCCGTCGATCGTCTCGATTCCGAACGGCGTTCCGGTTCCCCTGGAATCGTGGCAGCGTCGCCCCGACTGGCGATTGTCGCCGAGGGCGGCGTACGTCGGTCGCCTGGCGCCCGAGAAGGGGCTCGACACGCTGATCGACGCCTGGCCGACGGTGCGCACGGCTCATCCCTCGGCCAGCCTGATCCTGATCGGCGAGGGCCCCGAGCGGCCCACCCTGGAGCGGCGAGCGCACGACCGGAATCTCTCGATCGGACGGGGCCAGGCGGTGGAGTTCGCCGGTGTCCTGGCCGATCCATCGGCCGCACTCCGCGAGGCGGATCTCTTCGTGCTTCCTTCGCGTGAGGAAGGAATGAGCATCGCATTACTGGAGGCGATGGCGATGGGGATTCCGCTGGTCGCCTCGTCGATCCCGGGAAATCGCCGGATCGTCGCCGACTTCAAGCACGGCCGCCTCGCCCCACCGGACGACCCCGGGGCGCTCGCGCGGGTGATCCTCGAACAGTGGTCGAACTTCGACCGGGCCTTCCACATGGGCCGCGCGGCAAGGAGCCGCGTCGAGCAGGAGTTCTCGATCCGACGCGTGGCCCGGGATCACCTCCGGCTCTTCGAGCGGCTTGCGAGGCCGCAGAACATCGGGCAACAGACGACGAACGGCGAATCAAGATGTTAAAAGTCCTGCAATTGATCCCGACGCTCGACCGATCGGGGGCCGAGAAGCAGATGGTGATGCTGGCGAAGGGCCTGCCGCGCGACCGATTCGAGGTCGAGGCGGCGGCGCTCACGCGATCCGGCCCGCTGGAGTCGGACCTGCGCGAGGCCGGTATCCCGCTGACGGTGATCGGCAAGACATGGAAGGTCGACCCGTTCGCGCTGGCCCGGCTCTCTCGGTTCCTGAAGTCGCGGCGGTTCGACGTGGTGCAGACCTGGATCTTCGCGGCGGGCGCGTACGGCCGGGTGGCCGCCCGGCGGGCGGGCGTCCCGGTGGTGGTCGTCTCCGAGATGGCCGTGGACCTCTGGAAGGGCCGATCCGAGCGGTGGGTCGACCGAAAGCTCGCGACCTGGTGCGACCGGCTGGTTGGCAATTCGAACGCGGTCGTCGACTTCTATCGGGGCCTCGGTGTCCCCAACGACCGGCTGACAATGATCTACTCGGGGATCGGCGACGAGGAACCGCCCGAGGTCGACCGCGATGCCGTCCGCGCCGAACTGGGCTTCCCGGCCGGCGCCCCGATGGTCCTCTTCGCGGGGCGGCTTGCCGAGCAAAAGGGTGTGGATGTGTTGCTGAAGGCGCTCGACCTGGTGCAGCATGTCCAGCCCGACGTCCGAACAGTGATCGCGGGCGACGGCCCGTTGCGCGACCGGCTCCGGCAGACGGCCTCCGCGTACCGGCTTGACGAACACGTCCGGTTCGTTGGGCATCGCGAGGATATCCCTCGACTGCTCGCTGCGGCCGACATGGTTGTCTTGCCGAGCGTTTATGAGGGGTTGCCGAACGTGGTCCTTGAAGCGATGCGATCGCGAAAGCCAGTGGTGGCGACCTCGGCGCCCGGGACGACCGAGGTGGTGGTCGACGGTGAGACCGGAATCCTGGTCCCGATCGGCGATCAGGTGAAGCTGGCGCGCGCGATCCGCGACCTCGTTCGCGACCCTGAGCAGGCGCGCCGGCTCGGCGAGGCGGGACGCGCCCGGGTTGAGGCCGATTTCCGGGCCTCGGTCATGGTCGAGCGGTTCGCCTCGCTGTATGAGGAGCTGGCTCGGGCCAGGGGCGTCCGAGATTGACCGTGGCATCGATCGGGTGCAGGATGATTGAGGAGGTAACGACACGCGGGGAGGGGGAAGACGATGGGACCGACTCAGGAACTGGTCGACGCGATCTATCGGGAGCGGGTGCTTTGTGCGCGTCGGACGCCGATCGAACTTAAGCTCCGGGCTGGCGGGGACCTGTTCGAGGAGGTCTGCCAGCGGATGGCCGACGGGCTCCGCGACGAGAACCCAGGAGCCGACGAGGCGACGATTCAGGATCTATTGAGGCGGCGGCTGGCCCTGGTTCGGCGGTTGGAGTATCCGGCGCGATGAACAATGAAGCGACCCTCTTCGCCATCGACGCTCTCGAAACCTGCGGCCTTTCCTACATGCTGGTCGGCTCTTATTCCAGCAATGCCTATGGGGTCGCGCGGGCGACGCAGGATGCCGACTTCGTGGTTGAGTTGGGCGACACGTCGATTGTCGAACTGGGGAAACGGCTCGCGCCGTCGATCCGAATCGATCCGCAAATGAGCTTTGAAACGGTCACGATGACACGCCGATATGTGGCCGAAGTGGTCAGCAGCCCGTTCCGGATCGAGTTCTTCATCCTGGACTTCGACCCGTACAACCAGGAGAGCTTCCGACGTCGGCGCCAGGTGAGCCTGATGGGCCGGCCGATCTGGATCCCCTCGGTCGAGGACGTGATTGTCACCAAGATTCGCTGGGCCTTCCTCGGGAATCGGTCGAAGGACCGAGACGATGTCCGCGACGTGATCGCCGTACAGGCCGATCGGATCGACTGAGATTACGTTCATCGATGGTGCGAAGAGCACGGCACCCGGGCGCTCCTCGACGAGATCCGGGCCTCGATCCCGCCCATTTAGTCAAGCGGACGACTCCGGGGATGGTCCGATCCGCGTTGGAGCGAGGCCGCGTCGCGGATACGATGGGAATCGCGTTGTCGGGAGGGCCGGCGTGGCTGCAACGTTCCAGGAGGTGCCCATGAGCACGGTCAAAGAAGAAGCGATCCGCCTGATCGAGTCATTACCCGACGATTGCTCCGTCGAGGATATCCAGTATCATCTCCACGTCATCCGGAAGGTCGAGCAAGGGCTGGCGGATATCGACGCCGGACGAACGATCTCCCAGGAAGAGGCCGAACGGAGGGTTGCTGGATGCGGTAAGGCATCCGCGACGACGACGGCATTGTTGTGGCGATCGTGCACGGCCAGCGCGACCTTGCCCACCTGATCGATCGCGACAACCCGCCGAAGGAAGAGGATTCCGCCGAAGCGGAATAGAAGTCGAGTCACGTCGGCCCCGCCGTCCCGGCTCAGGGCGCCGGGACCACCTCGCCCGATCGGCTGGGCTTCTCCTCTGTGGCGGCCGGCGAGCGGAGCCGCTCGATCATCGAGGTATACGCCAGCGTCAGGCGTCGGCGACTCAACAGGCCGAGCAGCCGGGTCCGGTCGTCGCGGTCGACCACCGGCAGCTCGTCGACGTTCAACTCGGTCATCCGCCGGAGCGCCGTGTGGAGATTGTCGTCGGGTATCACGGTCAGGACTGGCCGATGCGCGAGGTCGTCGGCCAGGACCAGGGGTCCCCAGTCCGATCCGATCAGGGCCAGCCGGAGATCCCGGAGGGTAAAGACCCCCGAGAGCTTCCCCTGGCGGTCGATCACCGGGAAGAGCGTCTCGGTGGATTGGGCCACCAGGTGGATCAACTGGCGGAACGGTGTCGCCGCCGGAACGACCTCGATCCCCTCGGTCCGGAACCCGACCTCGTCCACGCGAAGTTGCTCCAGCACGTCGATGACGAAATCCCCCTGGTGGGCCGGGCTGTCGATCGGTGTGGGGACCTGTTCCTCGTAGATCGTCCACCGTCGCGAGAGGGCCATGTTCAGCCCGCAGGCGAGCATCAGCGGAACGAGCAGACTGTAAGATCCGGTCATCTCGCTGACCATCACGATGGAGGTCAGCGGCGTCTTGGAGACCCCGGCGAAGAAGCCGCCCATCCCGACCAGGACGAACGCCGCCGGCTCGAGGTGGGCGCCGGGGAACAGGTAGTCCAGGAACTGCCCACAGGCGCCGCCGAGCATCCCGCCGATCAGGATCGACGGTCCGAAAACGCCGCCGCTGCCTCCCGAGCTGATCGTCAACCCGGTCGCAAGGATCTTCAACAGGGCGAGGGTGAGTAAGAGCCGGGTCCCCATCTGCGGGACGAAGATGGAATTCGGGTCGTCGGCGAGTTGCGGCGGCATCCCGATGGCTCCCCACTGAACCCATCCGTATCCGCCGGTCATCACCTGGGGATAAACCAGCGCCATCAGGCCGAGCAGCAGCCCGCCGACGGCCGGCTTGAGCTGCCGGGGAATCGGCATCGGCTTGAAGAACCGGTCGCGCAGGCCGTAGAAGACCCGGACGTACAGCCAGCCCACGGCCGTGCAGAGCAGCGTCAAGATCGTGTACAGCGGCAGTTCGCCCAGGCCCGAAAACGTGATCTTCGGCAGTAGAAAGATCGGCTGCGGTGTGATGAAGAGCGCAAAAGTCGAATAGGCGACGATCGAGCTCGCCAGGCAGGGGAGCAGCGCCGCCGACTCGAACGCCGTCGACGCATAAAGGACCTCGCCGGCGAAGAGCGCCCCGCCGAGTGGTGCCCGGAAGATCGCGCCAACACCACCGGCCGCACCGGCGAGCATCAATAATCGCCGGTCGGTCGGTGAAAGCCGGAGCCACCCGGCGAGCACCGAGCCGAACCCGGCGCCGATCTGCGCGATCGGCCCCTCCTGCCCGGCCGATCCCCCTGTCCCCATCGTGATGATCGAGGCGATCGCCTTGATGATCGGCACCCGGCCCCGGATCGCCCCGCCGCCCCGGTGGAACGCCCGGATCATCGCGTCGGTTCCGTGTCCCTCGGCCTCGGGCGCCAGGGTAAACACCAGCACCCCTGAAATCAGCCCGCCGATCGTCGGAACCAGCACGATCAGCCACCACGGATAAGGATACGTGATCGGGTGCGGGCCGTCTTCCAGCGTCGACGGCCGCTGGAAATGGAGTAGACCCCCGAGAATCTCGTGATAGGTGAACTGCAACGAGACCAGAAAGACGACCGCTCCGAGCCCGGCGATCAGCCCGACCACCGGACTCCAGATCGCCACCCGACCGATCCGTTTCGACGACCAGAGCCCCGAGAGCCAGTCGAAGAACAGGCGGAGCTTCCCGGCGAGACCTCCATCGGGCCTCGCCGTCGAACCGTCATTGCCCGGCTCCATTTCTGGGTGGTCCTCGTCGCTGATCTCTGGGGTGGGCGGTGGGATTTTCAGCGCGCGAGGACAGGGGATCGGCGATCCGATCCCCTCAACCCGCGCCGGGCTTCCTACCATTCCATCCGATCCTACGTCCCGCGTCCAGCGATCCTCTTCAGGATGACGTCGAACTTCATCTTCTCGACCCCATCCCGCCCGTCGCCGGCCGATCCGCCGCTCGTCAAGGTGGAGCGGACGAAGGTATACTCCCTGGCGGGGACATCATCATCTCGATCGAGGCGCCGCGTCGCGTGCAGGCCCTCGAATCTGCGGGGATCCCGTCGATGTGCGGCATCTGCGGCGCGGCCTGGACCGATCGCGGCGACGCTCTTTCCGGGGCCTCGCTCGCCTTGATGATGGACCGCCTGGTCCACCGCGGACCCGACGATTCCGGGACCCATCTCGACCCGTTCGCCGCTCTGGGTTTCCGCCGGCTCTCGATCCTCGACCTGGCCGGCGGTCATCAGCCGCTCTCCAACGAGGACGGCACCATCTGGACCGTCTTCAACGGCGAGATCTACAACTTCCCCGCGCTCCGGCACCGGCTGGAAGCCCGCGGCCACACCCTCCGATCGCAGGGGGATACCGAGGTCCTGGTCCACCTCTACGAGGACGAGGGGACTGAAATGTTCGCCCTGCTCCGGGGAATGTTCGCCCTCGCGATCTGGGACGCCCCCCGCCGGACTCTGGTCCTCGCCCGCGACCGGATGGGTCAGAAGCCGCTCGTCTATCGATACGACCCCGGACGCGGGCGGATCGCCTTCGCCAGCGAGTTGAAGGCGCTGCTGGCCCTCCCCGACGAGTTCGTCCCCCGCCGTGTCGACCCAATCGCGCTTGATCAGTACCTCTGCTATGGATATGTCCCCGCCCCGAGGACGATCCTGGAGGGCGTCGCCAAACTCCCGCCGGCACACTTCGCGACATTCCACGACGGCCGGCTCTCGATCGAGCGTTACTGGTCGCCCGACTGGAACGCCGAGCGCCGCCGCCCGATCGCCGAGGACATCGAGGAGCTGCGCGAAACCCTGGGCGATGCGGTCCGCGAGCAGATGGTCGCCGACGTGCCATTGGGCGCGTTCCTCTCGGGCGGGATCGACTCGACGATCATCGTCGGCTTGATGCAGCGGGGGTCGTCGCGGCCGGTGAAAACCTTTGCGATCGGCTTCCCCGATCCGAAATATGACGAAACGAGCTATGCCGAAACCGCCGCGAAATTTCTGGGGACCGAGCATCAGACGTTCCGGGTCGAGCCAGCGGCCTGGGAGACGATCCCCGATCTGGCCTGGCACTTCGACGAGCCGTTCGCCGACAGCTCGGCGCTACCGACCTGGTACGTCGCGCGCGAGACCCGGCAAGCGGTGACGGTCGCGCTCACCGGCGATGCCGGCGACGAGCTTTTCGGCGGCTACGACCGATACCGGGCGCTGGTCCTGACTGAGCTGATCGGCCGGCTCCCCGCGGGCCCGCGCCGGGTGCTGGGCGGGACGATGACGCGCGTCCTGCCACGGTCGACCCGCCCGAAAACGAGGCTCCGCGCGCTGCATCGTTTGCTGGAGCACATCGACGAGCCGGCCGCCTCGCGCTACCTCGGCTGGATGACCACCTTCGACGAGCCCGCCCGCCTGGCCCTCTACACGGACGACCAACTCGACCGCCTCGCCTCGGCGGCCGACGCTGATCCGGCGATGTCCGACCCGGCCTCGCTGCTCTCCTCGGCGTTCGCCGCGGCCCGCCGCCGCGACCCCGCTACGCGTGCCATGGGCGCGGATATGCTGACCTATCTTCCCGGTGATCTGCTGGTGAAGGTGGACATCGCGAGCATGGCGCACTCGCTGGAGTGCCGGGGTCCGTTTCTGGATCACCGGGTCGTCGAGCTGGCCGCCGCGATGCCGGTCGACCGGAAGCTCCGGCTGAGGCCGGGCCGGTCGAAGGTGGTCCTGAAGGAGGCGTTTGCCGACCTGCTCCCACCGCCGATCCGGAAGCGTCGGAAGATGGGCTTCGGCGTCCCGCTGGCGCGCTGGTTCCGCGAGAACCTGAAGGACGAGCTGCGATCGGTCCTGCTCGACCCGGTGAGCTTGAATCGCGGGATTTTCCGCCCCGAAGCGGTCCGCGACCTGGTCGAGCATCACGTCGACGGCCGAAGCGACCACGCCCCGCGCCTCTGGGCGCTTTTGATGCTCGAATGGTGGTTCCGGAGGCATCTGGATTGAGCGTCCGCCCTGGCACCGGCGGTCATCCCGTAGAAAATTCCCGGCCGGCGAATCAGACGGTGGTCCTCGTCCCGTCGGTGTCGTCGCGGACGATTCGTCCCGGCGAACCGGGGACCGGCTCGTAATGCGGGAACGGCCGGGAGGCGAGAGATCCGCCGAGTCGCCGGCGCCTCGCCTCCGATCCGACCGAGGCCAGGCATTCGGAGAGCGGGACAGCCCCGTCGGAGACCGGTAAGGGATCGATCTTATCCGATCTCTTTCGCGCCGCAGAGCACGAGAATCGTATTCAGGAATGCCTTTAGCTCGGGACAGGCGCGGGCCGAGACGAGGAGGTCCTTGTCCCGGAGGATCTTCGCGGCATCACGTGTCTTGCTGTAGGCGCGTCCGGTCTTCCCCGTCCGGAAAGCCTCGATGATCCGGCGTGAAGGTGGGTTGCCGTGATTGACCTGCTCGGGCGACGACCAGTGGGCCTTGTGGTTCGATCCGGCGAGCCTCTGGATCTCGTCCCAGTAGGGGAGCAGCCAGGCTTCGAAGTCGTGCTGAGCCGCGTGCGGGTGGAATCGGCCTTCGGGCCCGACCCACTTTCGCATCTTCTCCCGGGCATCGGCGGCATCGGCGAAGTCCGGGGGATTGGTGCCCGTATAGACGTCGGTCAGGGCGATGACAGCATCGGCGGGCTCTCGACCGGATGTGAGCAGGAGGTACACTTCCCGCTTCAGGCGGACTTCCTTTGGAAGGCGCCCGTCATAGGGCTGGAAGTCCAGTCGAGGCATTGGACCGGTCAATCGAGCTTCGAGGAAGGTCCGGAGCTGCGCCTTGAAGGCCCTTTCGGTCTTTCCCTCGACCATGATGGCGATCTTCACGCCCGGCCTCCGATCCGGCCGAGTCGCCAAACTTCATCGAGTGTGTACTCCTTCAGCCATTCGCCGATGTCGAGCTGATCGGCACGATGGGCCTGTACGGCCCCCTGCTCGTCCACATCGAGCGCGACGACTTCTTCCGGCTCAAGAAATCGGATGAGCCGATCGGCGTGCGTTGCCACGACGATCTGGGCGCGAGACGTCGCCTCGCGGAGCAGTTCGGCCAGGATGCTCAGCAACTCGGGGTGGAGGCTCACTTCCGGCTCGTCGATCAGCACGACGCCCGTCAGGCCGGGGCTCTGGAGCAAGGTCGCCAGCCAGAGAAATCGGAGCGTCCCTTCCGAGAGTTGGTTCATGTAAAAGGGTTGCGAGAAGTTGCTGTCCTTCCAGGTCATCGCCAGCGTGCCCGCGGCGACCGGCGGGAATTGCAGCCGGACGAATCCCGGGAACGCCGTCCTCAGCGCATCCTCGATCGCCTCGAACCGCTCCGGCTCGGTCTGCTGCATGCTGAACAGGCAGGAGACCAGGTCCTCGCCGTCTTTCCCGGGCAGCGGAGCCGGCCGCAATGGCTGGGGCAGGCGAACGGGGGCGCGGGGTCCAACGTCCAAAGCGTGATAATATGTCAAAGAAGACAGAAATCCGCGGACTTTTTCGGGAATTGGATACTGCTTTGGAACCTGGGAGAGGGCCGTTTCAAACGGCCTGTATTCCCAAGTTGGTTTCGTGCTCAATACCCCGTCGAATTCCCTGTAGATCACATCTCCAGACCGAGATTCGACGTAAGCGAAATCCTGGTACAACTTCTCACTGGATATCTGGTAAGCAATCCCCTGGATTTTCAGAGACAATTCGTAGAGGACAGATTTTGAGTCGGGGACCCAGGAAGAAAGCTCGAAAAAGACCTGATCGGCCCTTCCGTTCGTGAGTATCGAAAGGATACCTCCCGTTTCAGCAATCTTGGCTGCAAGTTGGCCCGAGGCTGACGAAGCCAACAGGGAGAAGACATCCAGAATCGAGGTCTTTCCGCTCCCGTTGGCCCCGATGAGGACATTCAGGGGTCTCAGCTCCAGATCCAGATCGACCAGACGCCGAAAGCCCTGGACTCGAATGCGATCGTAATGCTGTTTCATCACTGACGGGCCTCGCGTCCCCGGACTTGGCGATCGCACTCCGACGAATCCCCGCGCCATCCCGCCGGGCCGTCCCCTCCTTCCATGATAGCCTAGTCGTCGAAGGGAGGAAAGCGAAAGCAATGGCCTCACGCCCCCCGCGCCGGCAGGGCCGCATGGCGGGTGTCGATCGCGATTAGTTCCTCCTCGGGGAACGTCCGAAGGAACCCCAGATATGCGGCGCCCAGGGCGCCGGCGAAGGCCGAGAAGTGGCCGTCGGCCAGCACGACCCCGCGGAGGATCTCCGGGACCGTCTGCTGGGCAAAGGCGTCCTCCATCGCCCGGCGGAGCCGGACCGAGCAGGTCGGGACCTCACCGGCCAGGACGATCTTCTCGGGCGCGAAGATGTTCGCCAGGTTGGCCGCGAGGATCCCCATTTCGGTCCCGGCCCGTTCGAGCAGGCGGCCGACGATCAGGTCGGACTCCGCAGCGACCAGGTCGGCGAGCGCCAGATCGTCCCCCTTCGCCAGCAACGCCCGGTGGGCCGGCGTCGGTCTGGCGTTGCGAAGCTCCTCAAGGACGCGGCGGACGATCCCCGTTGCCGAGACCAGCTCGGTCATCGTTCGGGCCCGGCCGTCG
>DAHZZC010000835.1 GCA_027435495.1 Planctomycetales bacterium | reverse complement strand
GTGAGTTGCGATCAGAACCCGGGCTGTTTTCGACATACAGTAACATATGATATAGCATGTGTTGAGCTACGTTTAGCCCTTGAAACAAGCTACATAGAATTAACAACATGCGAATACATCTCAAAATGCTTACAGATCGTGGTCGTTGCAACACCTTTGATTTCAGGCGATTAAGACCAAGTGGATGGCATTCGGGACAAAGGGAAGAAAGGGGACATGAGGGGAAGAAAGGGGACATGACTAATATTGAGTGCTTGCTCGCAATATTAGTCATGTCCCCTTATCCCTGTCATGTCCCCTTATCCCTGTTCAGTCGTGACCACACCAGAAGCACTGCATCGCCGCAGGCGTGCGCATGACCCTCCGGCAGAGCGGGCATCGATTAATCCGCAGTTCGGAATGCTCGGCGAGGATGCGACCGCAAGCGGAGCGACGGAAGCCCTCAATGCCCCCGGCCAAAGCCGCGTCGATCCTGGGATCGCCTAACCGACCGAACCTCTCCATGACGCGCCTGGCGTGCTCGCCGGTGTCATCGGCGAACTTTTCGCGGGCATACGCGGCCCGCTGGACCTGCGCCTCGAAGGGCGAGAGCAGGCTCGGATGATGCCGCAAGACATAACGCGTAAGCTCCGCCTCGTCGTCGTAGGACATGCCACGACTCCGCCGGCTAACGACCCAGATCAGCGGCCCGCCGTCAGGCGGGTCCGCTGGATCGCCTCGTTAGACGGTCGCCATTCGCCCCGCCGTCATCGGGCGATGAGTTGCTCATATCTATCATGGGGACCGATCCAGAACCAGACGAGCCCCTCGGGGTGTTCCCTCGCCAGAGCACGGATACGCAACCCGGCGCGAGCCGACCAGAAATCCCCGACCTTCTTGAGTCGGAGCGACGGATGCCGCGGGTCGGCCTGAAGGACGGCGAAGCACCGGTCGGCTAGCGCGCGGGCCTCCTTCGAGAGCTGGCGATAATGGAACCAGAACTCCGGGGTGGCGAAATGGTTCACGGAGAGAGCGGCGTACAACGACCGGCCTTGAAATCGTCGTCGGCGCGCCGACCGGCGGCATCCAGGCGACCGGTCAAGATGTCGGCTTCGATCTGCCGATCCCACTGGTCCGCCAAGAACTCCTCGAACCACTGCGAGAAGCGATCGAGCTCCTCGGCGGGGAGTTGGGCGACCGCGGCTTGGAGTTCTTCAACGCTCATGACATGCACCCTATCGAACAGGGTTCATCCCCGACAAGAGGATAATGGCTCCCGGACTTGAGAGCCGGTCTAACAAGAATTCGTCCGGTGAACGGCCGTGTTTAAGTACGGCCGAGTTTCCGTCTAATCGCGTCCACTTCGGAGGATTATCCGCGATTTCCTGGGTCGCTGCAAGGGATGGGACGGATATCGACGGAATTTCGGGCGGTTGACATCCAGAGTTTGCGACCTCAGGCATCTCACCGGTCTGCGTAACCTACCTCGCGAACTAACCTCGCGCGGCCAGTCCATCACCCGGCGACCTCATGGCCAGGGCCAGCGAGCTCGACCGCCTCGAATCGGGTCAAAACCATCCACATCATGCCAGCGTCAAGGGAACCACTTCCGGCCGGCTGGCCTCTGCTGACCTTTTTTTACCCTTTCGTCCTTTCGCGGTTTCGAGATTCCCGAAACCGCGGGCGACCTGGGCGCGGCGGACCGCCCGATCGAGCCATGTCCGAGAATCCGAGGACTCAGACCGCCCGCAACACCAGGCTCGTATTGCTCCCGCCGAAGCCGAATGAGTTCGAGACCGCGACCCGGACCCGGTGCGGCCGGGCCTCGTGCGCGACCAGGCAGAGTTCCACATCCGGCTCGTCCAGGTTAATCGTCGGCGGGATCGCCTGGTGTCGGATCGCCGTCAGGCAAGCCAGCGCCTCAAACGCGCCGGCGGCCGTCAGCATGTGGCCGGTCAGGCTCTTGGTCGATGAAACCGGCACCCTCGACGCGGCCTCGCCTAATACCGCTCGCAACACAGCCGCCTCGGCGGCGTCGCCGACCGGCGTCCCTGTCGCGTGGGCGTTCACGTGGTCAACCGAATCGGGATCGATCCGGGCGTCGGCCAGGGCCCGGCGGACCGCGGCGATCGCCGGTGAGGGGTCCGGGCTCGGGATCACGTGGTGGTGCGCGTCGCTGCTCGACCCGCAGCCGGCGACCTCCGCATACGCCGGCGCCGATCGTCGACGCGCCTCCTCGGCCCGCTCCAGCACGAACGCCACGCCCCCTTCGCCCCGCACGAACCCGTCCCGCCCCCGGTCGAACGGCCGCGAGGCCCCGACCGGATCGTCGTTCCGTCGCGAGAGGGCACGCAGGTTGCCGAACGTCGCCAGGCCCAGCGGCGTGACCGCGAGGTCGCAAGCCCCCGCGACACAGACATCCACCAGCCCCATCCTCAGCCAGTGCCGGCCGATCTCGATCGCGTGGTTCCCGCTCGCGCACGCCGCCGAGACCCCCAGCGCGGGGCCGGACAACCCCAGGTCGCGCCGGCCTCGATCGATCGTCGACTCCCGATCCTGTCCCGGGTCCAGCACCCGACGTCCGCCCGACTGGTCGTCGGTCTCCCAGAGGAACATCCACTCGGCGCCCAGGCCGAGCACCAGCCCGACCCGCAGTTCCGACCGCGCCGACCAGAGCCCCGCGTCCCGGAGCGCCTTCCCGACACACCACCGGACGAGCCGGTCCAGCGGCGTCGTCCCGGATCTCGGAGGGTCGTCGTCGAGCGTCGGAATCGGCCCGATCTGTGCGGCGATCCGGCTCGGATGGTCGTCCGTCGGAAAGCTCAGCACCCGACCCACCCCCGACCGGCCCGCCAGAAGGCTCGCCTCGATCTCCGACAACCCAAAACCCAGCGGTGTCGCCGCGCCCACGCCCGTGATCCAGACCGCTCCGTCGCTCGCACTCGACATAAACTTACCCCGGTCCCTCGGGACCCGAGACCAGCTCCACCCAGACCCGACCCGGCGGATCCGTCGCCACCGTCCGCGAGACCCACCCCGCCGACGCCCCCAGATCCCCGGCCAGCCGGACCAGGTCGATCGGCGCGGCCACCTCATTGAGGAGCGCGTCGCCCCCACCGATCCGAACCTGAAACCGCGGCACGCCTCGCTTCGCATCAGCGACCGGCCGAAGCGCCAGGGCGATCGCCTGACATTCGGCGTCGTCGGACGGCGAAGGGTCGGGAACACGCTCGGGCGACCATCCCGAGAGCACCAGCCAGACGCCCGGAACCACCCCACCGGCAAGCCAGGTCGTCGCCGCGAGGAAGCCCTCGACCGCGCCGTGAAGCCCGCCGCCGGCGCCGATGTTCGGCCCCCGGAATCCAAGCGCCAGGCTGATGGTTCCCGACGGCGAATGCAGCGCGAAATGCGGGATCAAATGCGGCGAGGTCCCCCAGACACCCTCAATGGCGAAACTCCGGAGCGCCGCCGCCAGATTCGATCGCCCGAGGTAGCGCGAGGCCGCGACCACCCCCCAGCCCTCGAAGTCGCCCGGCTCGGCGCCCATCGCCTCGATCGCCGAGAAGACCGAGGCCGTCGCCACCACGGTCTGCTCGTCCGAGTAGCGGAGCAACGACGGCGGCGTCCGCGACCAGCCCTCCGGCACCGGCCCCGGCCGCTTCCGAAGCCCGGGAAACTCCGACGCCCGCGCCCGATGGAGCGCCGACCCCGCAACCTCGGCGGCCAGGAACCCAACCCGGGCGGATTCGGATCCGGCCACCAACGCGGATCGTTCCCCAGCAAGAGACATCCCGTACCCGTACCTTCCTGATCCCTCGGCCATCGTGGCCGCGGACTCCCATGAAGTCAAGGACCGTCCCAGAACCCAGTCCTCTCAGCATCCCCGTCACGATCGTGAGCCCCTGGGCCACTCATCTTCCAGCATCCTCAAACGTCGGAATTCCGACCCCTCACAACCACGCCACCCCCCCAATCCCACACAATCCGCACACGCCGCTCCCCAATCCGGCGAAATCCCCATGAAAACCAGGGAAGCCCCCGAAGTTTTCCTACACTCCGTGTCGACAGTGTCCGCAAAGCGCGTGATTCCTGGAAGTGGTCGCAACCCGAGGCCGAACAACCGGGGAGGCTCGACGATGGCGACGGACGAACAGATCGAGGCGAACCGTCGGAATGCCCAGAAGAGCACCGGACCGAAAACGGAGGAAGGCAAGCAACGCTCGCGTCTGAACGCGCTGAAGCACGGGCTCACCGCCGAGACCGCCGTCATCCCCGGCGAGGATCCCCAGGTTCTCCAGATTCGAGTCGAGACCTGGAAGGACGAGGTCCGACCGACCGGCGCCCTTCAGAGCTATCTGATCGAGCGCGCCGCTCACACCTCCTGGCAGCTCGACCGCGCCGATCGGGCGATCGCCGCCCGACTCTCCGACCCCTCGCGAGGCCCCGCCGCCGACCGGACCACCCGAGAGGCCGAGGAGATCGTCGACCTCGGCCGACGACTCTTCTCGGACGTCCGCGGTCACATCGCCTTCTACCCGCACACCGACGATCATCGTTCGAATCCCCAGGTCTCGCGTCCCGCCGGGATCGACGACCCCAACGAGCCCGCCCGACTGGTCATCCGCCTGGAGGCAACCGCCGCCGGTTGCCTCTGGCTCCTCGAACGATGGGCCGACCTCCGAACGATCCTCGACCAGGGCCGGAAGTGGCAGGGCCCCGATCGCTTTCGCGCCGTCCGACTGCTCGGAAAGCAGCCCCTCGACGCCCTCGACGACGACCGGATCCTCTCCATCTATCTCGCCTGTCGCGCCATGAGCCCAAACAATCTACACACCTTCTCCGACCAGTTCGCCGAGATGGCGGACGGCGAGATGAATGTCTTCTGCCGGCGATTGAAGGGACGACAGGTCGACGCCCGAACTCCTCAAGATCCCCAATCGGGCCGCGAGGCGCTGCTCGCCCTCGTCGATCAGCAGTCTGATCGGCTCCGATGTCTCCTCGCCATCCACCGGGAGCGCGAGGCCGAAACCCGAGACACCACCGCCGACCGCGCGGCCTTCGACAGCTCACGCGAGGGCGAACTCCTCCGGCGATATCAGGCGGCCTGCAATCGGTCCTTCCTCAGATCCATCGACACCTTTTACCGCGCCCGTCGCGAGGCCGCCCGCCATCAAAATCGCGAAACGAACCCAATCGCCCCCGACTCCTCACCGGATGGCCGCCGGGTTGAACTGGGCCAACGGGATCTTCTTGTACAGGATGAACTGCGAGAGGATCAGCCCACGCTCCCCGATCTGCTGGGGCATCATGAAGGCGTAGTCCCCCTTCCGAACGTGGTCGATGTTCCCCCGGGTGACCTGGGTGATGCTCAGGTTCCCCGCGAACGGGACGACCGTGGCGATGTTGTTCCCGGGGATCGCAAGCTGGATCGGAACCCGGTTGATCGCCGAACCGACGACGTGCAGCCGGGTCGGCAGGCCGCCGTAGCCGCCGCCGGTCGGGGCGACCGGGTAAGCCCAGCCGAAGAGCATGTTCTGCCCACCGTAGTCCCAGGGGCTCATGTACCGATAGAAGCCCGGGTCGAGCGTCGTCACCATCGCGTTGTTCGGCAGAAGACTGTTGTAAGTCGGCGCCACCAGCGTCCGATCGGATCCCTCAAAAACGTCGATGTGCTCGGTCTGCACGACATTGTTGCCCAGATCCTGGCCCACGGCCTCGACCATCGTCGCGTTGGTCAGTGCATCGAGGGTGGTCGGCCACCGGACGAGGAACTCGCCGATGTCCTCCAGCGCGATCGGGAACTGCTGCCCGTTATGGTTCTGGATGACGATCCAGCGCGAGGTGACGTTGATGATCTCGCCCCAGGCCCCCTGCGGCGGGAGCTGCGGCAGACCCATCGGCTGGCTGACCACCTGGTCGAAGACCAGAGGCACCTGGCCGCCGACGTTGGTGATGATCTGGCCTCGGCCGGTCGTCGGGACCAACGTCGCGACCGCCGCCACAACCAGCGACGACCCGACCAGCGCGGACAGACGGTGCCAGAGTCGGCCCGATCGTCGCATCACCCACCTCCGCATCGAGCCCGTGACGGGCCCCCCGGCGATCGATGCCCAGAGGATGGCCGATCCGCCGACGCGACGGAATCCGGCCGCCCATACGTCCTCCCCTCCACGATACCGCCGCCAGGGGTCGCGAGACAACGCCGTCCCCTCGCATTCCTTCCCGGCCGGCACACCGCCGGACCGTTTCCCCTTTTCCACTCGTTTGCGTTTTCTATAAACTAGTCTACAGGAACGATGCCGGCCCGGGGCCGAGCCGCCCAGAATCCAACCGTCGCAGAGGCAGGCAATCCCCGACCATGAGCCCCGTTCATCGGAAACCCCAGCCTGGCGACGAAACCCTCGCGCAGATCCTCGACCGCGCTTCCGAGGGCGAGCTCGCGGGCGCCACCATCGGCGACTTCCACGTCGAGCGCCTGCTCGGCCGAGGCGGCATGGGCGAGGTCTACCTCGCCACTCAGTTGAGCCTCAATCGCCCCGTCGCCCTCAAGGTCCTTCGACCCGACGTCCTCGCCAAGCCCGGCTATCGCGAGCGGTTCGAGGCCGAGGCCATCGCCGTCGCCAAGCTCAACCACCCCAACATCGTGCACGTCTACGCCATGAGCCAGCACGACGGGGTCCACTACATCGCCATGGAGTACGTCGAGGGGACCAACCTCCGCGAGTACATCGCCCGTCGCGGGCCGCTCGATCTCGCCCAGGCCTACTCCATCATGAAGCAAACCGGCCAGGCCATCGGCGCCGCTGGTGAGGCCGGCATCATCCACCGCGACATCAAACCCGAGAACCTGCTGATCAACCGGCGAGGTCGCGTCAAGGTCGCCGACTTCGGACTCTGCCGCCAGATCGACGAGGATGGCCCCCAGATCACCCAGACCGGGATCACCATGGGAACCCCAGCCTACATGAGCCCCGAGCAGGCCCAGGGCTTCACCCTCGACCACCGGAGCGACCTGTACTCGCTCGGCGCCACCTACTACTTCATGCTGGCCGGCGTCCCGCCCTTCAAGGCCGACTCTCCCGTCGCCATGGCGCTGAAGCAGGTCCGCGAAATCCCCAGCAGCCTGCTCGCCCACCGCCCCGACCTCCCGCTCGAGATCGACCGGCTGGTGATGAAGCTGATGGCCAAAAACCCGGCCGACCGCTTCCAGTCAGCCGCCGAGATGCTCGCCGAACTCTCGAAACTTCGCGAGGTGATCCCCTCGCCAGCCGCTGGCCAGACCACCGAGGCCATCGAGGCCCCATCACTCCGGACCGAGGAGACGCCCCGCCACGGCCCAACCAGCCCAACCGCTCCCGCTCCAACCCGGCCCCGCGAACGACCGGCCCCCGCCGCCACCACGGCCCCAACCGCGCCCCACACCCAGGAACCCGGGACCGCCCCTGCCGAGACCAGCACCGAGGCCGACGGGAGCCGACCAGCCGCCCGCTTCCGCGGGATCGCCGCAACCGTCGCCGCCATCATCGGCCTGGGCGCCGGCGCCGCCGCCGGCTGGTCGGCCCGATCGCCCGACGTCCTCTCGATGCCCGACGAATCCGCCAAACTGGCCCCCGCCCTCTGGGTCGACCCAGACTGGGAACACATCCCCACCAAGGAGAACGCCGAGGAGCAGATCCGCTACGCCCTCTTCGACGCCCCTCGCGAGAACTGGGCCGCCGCCTGGCTCGCCGTCCCCGGCCGCCACCCCCGCGCCCACGACGCCGCCTCGCGCGCCTACGTCCAGCTCGCCCGCCTCTGGTACCGCCGCCACGAGGTCGACGCCCTCGCCGTGCTGGCCGCCGAACTCTCCGCCTGGAAGCAGGCTCAGCACCGCGACCGCGACCTCGCCGCCCTGATCCGGATCGCCATGGACCTGGAGAAGGGAGACCTGGGCGCCGTCGAATCCGGCTTCCAGCGCCTGGTCGACACCGAGGTCCCCAGCATGTACGACCCGACCCTGGTCTCGCTCGGCCTGGAGATCTGCGCCGACGCCGTCAAGGTCGTCCGCCGCGGCACCAGCACCCAGGCCATCGAGGCCCCACTTCGCCGGGCGATGCAGCGGCTGATGCTCCACCTCAATCGGATCGAGCTCGGCGGACCCGCCGTCAACGCCCCGCGACCCGCCCGCGCCGGACCCAACTCCAGCAACTGAGCCGGCCCGCCTCGGACCGCTTACTCTTCGCCTTCACTTTCGTGCTTGCGTGTCTGTGGTATCGTGTTTCAGCGGAGATCGTCGGGCGCGACATCGGCGGCCTGTACGAAGGGACGCGGCGACCCGAACGTTCGGGCGACGGCCCAGCATCCATCGGCGGCCGAGAGGGGGGGATGGGTATGGCATTCCTGAAACGAGCCAACGGTGAATCGGCCGGGCAGATCATCGAGCTCAAGCCCGATCGAATGGTGATCGGCCGCTCCCCCGAGTATTGCCACCTCGTCCTCGACCCCAACGGCGTCAGCCGACGTCACGCCGAAATCTACCGGCGCGGCGACGACTTCTTCCTCGCCGACCTCAACTCCCGGAATACCACCAAGGTCAACAACAACAAGGTCATCCCGGGCGTCGACCACCGCCTCATCCCCGGCGATCGGATCAATATCTGCGACGTCGAGTTCCTCTTCTACCCCAGGCTCCCTGCCGAGAGCGGCCCCAGTCGCCCGCCCGGCGACATCATGATCGTCAACGAGGCCGACTCGGCCGACATCGCCCACCTCCATACCCTCGACGCCTCACGCTCCAGCACCATGGCGAGCCTCGTCCGCCCCGAGGTCACGCTCAAGGCCATCATCGAGATCGCCCGCAACCTCTCCAGCGATCTGCACATCGAGACCGTCGCCCCCAAGGTCCTCGACTCGCTGATGGAGTTCTTCCCCCAGGCCGAACGCCTCTTCCTGGTCCTCGTCGATCCCGAGACCAAGCGGCTCGTCCGAAAGGCCTTCCGATACCGCCCCCAGGGCGCTCGCCGGCCCAACTTCAACGCGACCGTCCCCTCGGACGAGATCCCGGTGAGCATCAGCCGGTCAATCGTTAACCATGTCCTCGGCCAGAAGAAGGCCGTCCTCAGCCAGGATGCCGGCTCCGACCAGAACCTCCCAACCAGCGCCTCGATCGCGGACCTCAAGATCCGGTCGGTGATGTGCGTTCCGCTACTCACCCCCGACAAGGAGGCCCTGGGGATCATCCAGCTCGACACCAGCGACCGCAAGCAGTTCGGCCAGGAGGACCTCGATGTCCTCGCCGCGGTCGCCGGCCAGGCCGCCATCGCGATCCAGAACGCCGCGATGCACGAGTCGCTCCTGGAACGCGAGCGGCTCAACCGCGACCTCCGGCTCGCCGAGCAGGTGCAAAAGCGGTTCCTCCCCCAGTCCGTCCCGGCCATCCCCGGCTTCGAGTTCTTCGCCCACTACGACCCAGCCTATGAGGTCGGCGGCGACTACTACGACTTCGTCCCCCTGCCCAGCGACCGAACGGCGATCGCACTCGGCGACGTCTCGGGCAAAGGCGTCGCCGCCGCCCTGATGATGGCCAAGTTCTCCGGCGACAGCCGCTATTGCATCCTCACCGAGAACGCACCGGCCACCGCGGCCAACGAGTTGAACACCCTGCTCTTCTCCGCCGGAATCGAGGAGAAGTTCATCACGTTGAGCCTGAGCGTCCTCGACGTGAAGGCCAGGACCCTCACCCTCGCCTCGGCCGGACACCTCCACATCCTGATCCGACGCGCCGGCGGCAACGTCGAGGAGATCGGCGAGGAGGTCGCCGGCTTCCCGATCGGAATCATCCCCGACGCCGAGTACCATCAGACCGTCGTCCCGCTCCACCCCGGCGACGTCGTCTGCGTCTTCTCCGACGGCGTCACCGACGCCCGCAACCTCCGCGAGGAACTCTACGACTCGCGCGAGAACCGACGCCTCATCCGCAAACTCGCCGAGTCGCAGGGGGGACCCGAGGCCGTCGGCCGCGCCCTCCTCCAGGACATCCGCGAGTTCTCCGCCGGGCACACCCAGGTCGACGACATCACCCTCATCTGCTTCGGACCCATCGCCTGATGAGGCCGAAGCGCGGCTTGACCCATCACAGAGGACCCAACGGACATGGAGTGAACTCCGACGAGCCACCCCCCGATAGAGAGGCCCTCCTCCTGGCATCTCCTCTGTGCTTTCAATGTCCTCTCTGGTGAATGGAACCCCACTCGACCATGCCGATCCGCGTCGCCAACATCCGACTCGAACTGGGCGAGCCCGAGGAGGGCCTGCCCGCCCGGATCGCCGAGCGCCTGGGCCTGGGCCCCTCGGAGATCCAGGGCTGGCGCATCCTCCGCAAGAGCCTCGACGCCCGCAGTCACGACGATATCCACTTCACCTACTCGGCCGAGGTCCGCCTGCCGGACGAGGCCCGCTTCGGCACCCTCCCCAACGTCCACCCGTTCGTCCCCGACCGGTTCGACTGGCCCGCGCCGGGCAGCCGACCCCTGGAGCACCGGCCGGTAATCGTCGGCTCGGGACCCGCCGGCCTGATCGCCGGCTACCTCCTCGCCGAGGCGGGCTACCGCCCCCTGATCCTCGAACGCGGACGCGCCGTCAAGGACCGCGTCGCCGACGTCCGCCGGTTCGACGACAACGGCCCGCTCGACCCCGAGAGCAACTACCTCTTCGGCGAGGGAGGCGCAGGCACCTTCAGCGACGGCAAACTCACCTCACGAGGGACCGGCCCCGACGTCCACCGTGTCCTTCAAATCCTGGCCGACTGCCACGGCAAGCCCTCGATCGTCTACGAGCACCGGCCCCACCTCGGCTCCAACCGCCTCCCCCTGGTGGTCCGCACCCTCCGCCGTCGGATCGAGGAGATGGGCGGCGAGGTCCGGTTCTCTTGCCTGGTCGAGGACCTCGACATCGCCGACGGCCGATTGAAGGGCCTCCGAACGTCGTCGGGCCACATCGCGGCCGACGCGGTGATCCTGGCGATCGGCCACAGCGCCCGGGACACGTATGGCATGCTCCTCCGCCGAGGGGTCCCGATCGAGGCGAAGCCGTTCCAGCTCGGCGTCCGGATCGAGCAGCCGCAGTCGTCGATCGACCGGGCGAGGTACGGCCCGAACGCCGGCCACCCGGCCCTCGGCGCCGCCGACTACAGCGCCTCGGTCCGCGCGGGGCGTCGCGACCTCTTCACGTTCTGCATGTGCGCCGGCGGCTACGTGATGCCGAGCGTCAGCGACCCCGGCTACTTCTGTAGCAACGGGATGAGCGAGAGCTACCACGACTCGCCGTTCGCCAACAGCGGGCTGGTGGTGACGATCGAGCCTCACGAACTGGGGAGCAGCCACCCGCTCGCCGGCATCCACTACCAGCAGCGGTTCGAGCGCCTGGCGTACCTCGCAGGCGAACGGACCTACGCCGCCCCGATGCAATGGGCCCGCGACTTCCTCACCGGCCGCGAAAGCCGAGGCGCGATCCCGACCAGCTACAAGCGCGGCGGCAAGACCCTCGACCTGCGCCTCTTCCTGCCCGACCTGGTCGTCGAGGCGCTCGAGATCGGCCTGAAGGCGATGGACCGCCGCCTCGGCGGCCACTTCCTCCGCGACGCCACCCTGACCGGACCCGAGTCGCGAGGCAGCTCGCCGGTCCGAATCCCCCGCGACCCGACCTCTCGTCAGAGCCCGGGGATCGCCGGACTCTTCCCGTGCGGCGAGGGCGCCGGTTATGCCGGCGGAATCGTCAGCGCCGCGGTCGACGGCCTCCGGACGGCCCGCGCGATTGTCTCCACCTATGCGAGTCTCACCTGAGGGGGATAGGCGATGCTGACGACACTCCCCGGCTTCCTGACGCGGGACCGCTACGGCGAGATCCGACTCGCCGGCCATCGGATCGGGCTCCTCCACGTGGTGGACCTCCACAACCAGGGGCTGGCCCCCGAGGCGATCCACGGCGAGTATCCGTCGCTCCCGGTCGACCTGATTGCCCGGACGATCGACTTCTACCTGGCCCATCGGCCGGAGGTCGACGATTACGCCTCGTCCACTCGCGCCGAGATCGACCGCCAGGCTGCCGAACCCTCCGGCGGTCCGACCGCGGCCGAGCTGCGCCGGAGGCTGGGATCCGGGAGGACCGCCGCCACGAGCTGATCCATGCCGATCCGTTTCCTCCTCGATGAAAACCTCCCTGGGCGACTCGTCGCGGCCATCCGGAGCCACAATGCCATGGGACATCTCGCGGTCGACGCCGTTCCCGTGGGAGGGCCGCCCGACCTGCCTCTGAGCAGCGAGGACCCGTACATCCTCCTCTGGGCGGAGCGCGAGGACCGTATCCTGATCTCGCACGACCTGAGGACCCTCCCCACCTTCCTCGCCGATCACCTCCGCGCGGGGCATCGCTCACCGGGCCTCTTCCTGATCCGACACGGGGCCTCCCTGCGAGAGGTGGTCGACTTCCTTGTCCTCGTCGCCCATGCCAGCGAGCCGTGGGAGTGGGCGGATCGCTGCCAGTTCATCCCATCCTAGGGCCTCCCGCACCGCCCGCTCGTAGTCCCCAGGGTGATTCAGGTTCCGGAGCGTCCTCAGTTCCGGATCGACCGATCGCAACTCGCTCTCGTCCACGACCCGGACCTTGCCGAACCCGACGACGTCCCTGAGCCGGAGGCGGCCGTGTTCCAGCATCCGATCGACGACCGGCAGCACGACCCCTCGGCGGTAGACCGCCGCGAGCGGGTGCAGCTCGCCCCCGACGCTAGGGACCGCCATGTCATGCTCGCCGATCAGGTCGGCCAGGCGGGCGATCCAACCGGGCGCGAGCATCGGGGCGTCGGTCGAGGTCGCGTAGACCAGCTCGACCGACTCCGGGATCGCGGCGAGCCCGGTCGCGAGCCCCTGCACCGGCCCGCGTCCGGCGACCAGGTCACGCACGACGGCCACCTCGGCCGGCAGCTCCGGGATCGCCTGCCCCGGCGCGGCGACGACCACGACCGGACTCGCCACGCCGCCGACCAGCCGGACCACCCGCTGGAGCATCGTCTCGGGTCCGATCGGGAGCCAGGCCTTGGACGACCCCATCCGACGACTCTCCCCACCGCAGAGCACCACCGCGCCGATCTCCATCGCTCGCCCTCCCACCCGTCGCGCCCCGAGTCTCGTCCCATCGATCGTAACTCGGAACGTCCCAGGACCCACCCCCAGCTCACCCACCTTCACCAGGAGGCTCATTCCGAACAATCGCCAGAGACTCTCAACTTCCGGTCCAGGATTGCCGATGACCTCCTGATAGGCAGAGGAAGGTCACTGCGGACGAACCGCCCAGGGTACGTCCGTGGTGCCGCCAGCCGGCCGACACCAGACGAGTCATCCCCCTTGATCCGAACCGGCCAGGGCGAGAACCAACCCGGGAAGCGCTCTCCGAGCGCCTCCGCGCGGCCCCGATCGATCGGAAGGTCGCCCGACGGGACGTCCTCGCCCCACGACATCGACGCGATCCATCATGATCCTCTCACTCGTCGCGAAGTGCGTCACGCTCATTGTGGTGATCCACCTGCTTCGACTGTTCGCCCGGCGTGCCGGTCCACGTGCCGGTGGGATGGTGCTGGGCCTACCGAGTTCGTCGGCGATCCTGCTGGTCCTCTGCGCCCGCGAGCAGGGGGCGCCGTCGGCCGTCGAGATGGCCGACGCGAGCCTGCTCGGCCTGGCCGGGGCGGTGGTGATGCCGATGGCGTACGCAGGGGCCGTGCGTCGGGGCTGGCGGCTGCCCTCGGCGATGGCGGCGTCGGTCGCGGCGTATCTGCTGGTCGCCGCGACGATCGGGCTGATCCATCCCGACGAGCCCGCGCATCGGCTGGCGATCGGGTTCGGCTCCATCTTCGCGGCGACACTCCTCGCGACCCGGATCGGCGACCCCGTCGACGAGGTCTCCCGGCCCTCACCGTCGCGGACCTGTACCGCGATCCTGCGAACCTCGATCCCGGTCGCCTATGTCGCGGTCGTCGGGGTGGTGAGCGGTCTCGCGAGTCCCTGGTGGGCCGGGCTGGTCAGCACGTTCCCGAGCATGACCACGGTCGTCCTGGCGGTCACACACCTGGAAGAGGGCGCGGGACCGGCGAGCCGGATCGCGCGGGCGGTGCCGCCGGCCAACCTCAGCACGGCGGCGTTCCTGGCAGCCTTCCGGATCGCCTCGCCATCCTTTGGCCTGGCCGGGGGAATGGCCTGCGGCTACCTCGCCTCGTTCCTCAACCTGGCGGCCGTCGAGGCGATCCGCCGGGCGATCCGGCTTCGCGAGCGAGGCTTCGGCACCCTCCCGGACGCCGATCCCGGGCTCTCCGACTGGACGGGTCTCGATGCCTCGCGGATCGTCCGGCTTCGGGCCGCGGCCCGGCATCCCGCCCGGCTCCGACCGTCCCATCGCCGGCACTTCGCACCCCGGCTCGAAATACTGACCTGCTGACGGCGAATACCAATCGGCCGCAGGCCGCCTTGCGGCCGATGGACCAAACCCCTTACGCTTTCGGGTCGTCGCCCGTGAGAACATGGATTCGGCGAGGACTCGATCGGATCTGATCCCCTGAGGAGATCGTCGATATGCTGGCTCCGTTCGCACCCTGGCTCCTGCTCGCGGCCATCGGACAGGCCGCGCCCGAAGCCGCACTCTTGAAGGCAGCGACGGCCGACGTCGACCTGGCGATCCGATGCCGGGGCCTCGAACCCGCACGCGACGACCTCATCGCCACCATCAAGGCGATGGACTCCGAGTGGGGCAACATGGCCGAGGGCCTGCTGACCGCTCAGGTCAGCGAGATCGGCCAGCGGCACGGCGAGCGCGCTGTGAAGTCGCCGTTCCTGGTGCTTGTCCGTTTGCCCGAGACCGCCGGCGCCGGCGGCCCAACCTTCGCCGTCCTGCTCCCCGCCGACGACTACGAGGGCACACTCCGCGGCTTCAACGGCGGCAAGGCCGTCGAGTTGAAGCACGAGGACGGCGGTGTCGACTCGTTCGACGGTCCCGAGGGCCAGGGCACCTGGTACGCCGCGAAGCGGACCGGGATCGTCGCGTTCGGGCCGTCGAAGGACCTCGTCGCCGCGATTGCGAAGGGGCCGGCGAAGGGCCTTGACTCGGTCCTCAACGGACCACTCGGCGAGGGCTTCCTCGGCGGCGAGGCCGGTCTCTACGTCAACTCGGGGGCCCTCACGAAGCGGTATGCCGACCTGATCGAGCAGGGCCGGCAGGCCATCGAGGGTCTCATGGACCAGCTCGCGCAGCAGCAGCCGGGACAGGCCGGCTCGGCGAAGCTCCTCCGCGAGATGTATGCCGGGGCCATCGACTGGTTCAAACAGGTGGGCGCATTCACCTATCACGTCGACTTCTCCGAGAAGTCGGTTCGAATGGCGGGCTTCCTGAAGCTGACGCCTGGTAGTGACGCGGCGAAGGCGGCCCTCGGAGCGCAAACACTCCCGGTTGCCTCGCTCAGCCGGCTGCCTCGCGGCTCGGCCTATTACGTCGGGATGAACGCCAGTTCGCGCACGATCCAGCAGCTCCTCTCGATGAGCATGCGGATGATGCAAGGCGATCGCGAGCCCTCGAAGGAGGTCAAGAAGGCCACCGAGGCCCTCTACGGGATGGGCCGGCTCGATGCGATCGGGGCGGTCTCGATGGCGGGCGGAGTGACCTCGATCAACGAGGTCCGGACGTCCGACCCGAAGGGGTTTGTCGAGCACAGTTTGAACCTCCTCCGGGCGATGGGCCAGGGCGAGGGCCGGCTCGGGATCTACAAGGAGGTGAAGATCGAGCCGAAGGCGGAGTCGATCGGCGGCCTCGCCTTCACTCACGCTGAGGTTACGATCGACATGGAGAAGCTGACCGCGATGGCCGGCAACGCTCCCGGCCAGGCCAATGCCCTGAAGGCCATGCTGGGCAACGGACCCATGAACTACTGGTACGGCGTCGAGGGCGACCGGGCCTGGCAGGTCACCGCGCCGAACCGCGAGGCGGCCGTGGCGATGATCGAGGCCGCACGAAAGCCGGAGGACGGCGTCGGACAGTCGTCTGGCTTCAAGGCGGTCGCCTCGGACCTCCCCGATCGAGCCAGCCTCGCGGTCGTCCTGGGCGCCCAGGAACTGGCCCGGATGATCGCAAAGCAGGTCGACGCCGCGGGCAAGAAGCTCGACCTGAAGCTCCTCGACGACATGCCGAAGGAGCCCGCCTTCGCGGGCGCCTCGGTCACTCCTCGCGACGGCAAGGGCTTTGAGTTCCGCCTGATCGTCCCCAGCGAGGTCGGCCCTGTCCTCGCCCGGGGGCTGATCCCAACCCTTCAGTCCGTGGGAGAGTGATCGACCATGTCACGAATCCGAGAGGCGCAGGATCACCTTGCCGAAGACCTGGTTCGATTCGAGCCGGACCTGCGCCTCCCGGTACTGGTCGAGGTCGAAGACCCCGTCGATGACCGGCCGGACGACCCCACGCGTCAGCCACGGGACAACCTGTTCGGCGAACCTGCGCGTGGCTGCGAGCTTCTCCTCGATCGGCCGGGCGCGGAGGGTCGTCCCGATGATCGTCAGCCGCTTGCGCAGGACGATGTTGAGGTCCAGCGTGGTCGACGCCCCGCCGAGCAGGCCGACCACCACCAGCCGCCCCCGGATCGCCAGCGCCGCCAGGTTCGCCGCGAGCGCAGGGGCGCCGAGGAAGTCGATCACCACGTCCACACCGCGGCCGTCGGTCCGCTCGCGGACGACCCGGGCGAAGTCGCCCTCGGCCGGGTCGATCGGGTGGTCGAGGCCGAGGGCACGGGCCTTCTGAAGCTTCTCGGAAGTCCGAGAAGTACCGAAGACGGTGCATCCCATCGCGTGGGCGACCTGGACGGCGGCCGTCCCCACTCCGGAGCCGACCGCGTGGATCAGGACCGTCCCGCCAGGCTCGAGTTCGCCCTGGGTCCGGATCGCGTCGTGGGCGGTGATGAACGCCTCGGGAATCGCGGCGGCCTGGACGAAGTCGAGGCCCGGAGGGATCGGGACGGCCATCCGCTCGGGCGTCAGGACGTACTCCGCCTGGCCCCCGCCGGCGACGATCCCGAAGACCCGATCGCCGACCCTGAGCGGCCCGACCGCGTCGGGGCCGAGGGCGTCGACCTCGCCGGCGTACTCCAGGCCGGGGATGTCGGCGGGCGCCCCCGGCGGCGCGGGGTACATCCCGCGGGCCTGCATCAGGTCGGCGCGGTTGAGGCCGGCGGCCCGGACCCGGACGCGGACCTGATCGCCTTTCGGCTCGGGCGTCGGAACCTCGCGGACCTCCAGCGCCTCGGCACCGCCTTTTCCCCGGATCACGATGGCTCTCATCCTGAATGTCCTCCCCTGGTCGGATCGACGGATGGCTCGTTGCGACGGTTCCCGCGCGAGCTCTCGTCCTTCACGTGGAACGCCGTGCTCGCCGAGACCGAGCCGACCAGGCCGACGTCGAACCGAACCCCGAGGACCGGCACATCGGAGACCATCTTCACGATCGGACGCAAGCCCGTTCGATAGACTCGCGCGCAAGAAGCACGTGGTCTACCCGCCCCACTCCCTGTGCGAACAAGCAAAGGCCAGACTCGAGGGTATGCCACACCAGCCCGAAGGCCGAGAACCCGATCGTGCCGAACATCTCATCGCGCCCACGACCCCGGAGCGGCCCTTGATGCGATCCACGAGAAAGCCGACCGCCGCGACCGTGCAGGCGAGTCCGATCATCCCGGGGAACCGGGCAAGCACCAGGGCCAGCACGGCCGCCAGGGCCACCAGACCAGGGAGCGGACCGATCGTGAACAGGAAGCGGAAACGCCGCATGCACCAGGCCCTCTCGTCGCTCGGACCGCTCCGACACCGGTTCAGTCTGGATCTGCGTGAAGGCGAAGTCAAGCCGAGGGAGAACCCGGCCAACGGTCTTCCGCACCTCGACTGGCCCTCGCTTGCTCTCGTCGGGGACGGTCGAGCCTGCTACCGGCACCCGTAGTCAGACATCCCGCCGTTGATGTCAATCTGAACGAATCGAGGCGATCGCGTGCCCGAGACAGATGATGTCCCCACGCCAACCCTGCTCGACTGGAATACGGGGGCCGAGATCGCGCCGCTCGCGCCGGGCGAGGTCCGCGCCTGGATCGTCGAACTGGATGCCGGCCTCCCGCCTGGCGCCGACGTCGACTCGACCGGCCCGGGCCCCGAGATGGAGATCCTCTCCGACGATGAGCGAACCCGCGCCTTGCGATTCGTCCGGGTCCGCGAGCGTCGACGGTTCGCGCGGTGTCGGGCGGCGCTTCGTCGGATTCTGGGGGGAATGCTCAACCAGCCGCCCGAATCGCTGAAGTTCAGGGCC
>DAHZZC010000834.1 GCA_027435495.1 Planctomycetales bacterium | reverse complement strand
CGCCGAAGATGTTCACCAGGACGGCCTTGACCTTCGTCCCGCTCAGCAGGATGCGGAAGCCTTCGAGAACCTGGTCCTTGTTGGCGCCGCCGCCGACGTCGAGGAAGTTGGCCGGCTCGCCGCCGTGGTACTTGATCAGGTCCATCGTGCTCATCGCCAGACCGGCGCCGTTGACCAGGCAGGCGATGTCGCCGTCGAGGCTGACATACGAGAGTCCGATCCGGGTCGCCCGAAGCTCGGACGGGTCTTCCTCGGCCTCGTCGAGCATCGCGACCACCTCGGGGTGGCGGAACGAGGCGTTGTCGTCGAAGTTCAGCTTGCAGTCGAGCGCCAGAACGTCTCCCTCGGCCGTGACGATCAGCGGGTTGATCTCGGCCAGCGAGGCGTCCTTCTCGATGAAGAGCTTGACGAAGTTCTTCAGAAACGTGACGCCCTTCTTCGCCGATTCGCCGGTCAGCCCGAGCGCCTTGCAGACGTTCCGCGCCTGGAAATCGGCCAGGCCCAGGCCGACGTCGATCGGCTCGCGATGGATCTTCTCGGGATTCGTCGCCGCGACGGTCTCGATCTCGACGCCCCCCTCGGTCGTCGCCATCAGGACCGGGCACTTCAGCACCCGGTCGACCGCCATCCCCAGATAAAGCTCGCGGGCGATATCGTGGCCGACGGTGACCAGCACCTTCGCGATGAGCTGCCCCTGCGCACCCGTCTGATAGGTGACGAGCGTCTTGCCGAGCAGGCTCTCAGCGGCAAGCTGGGCCTCCTGGGCGGTCCGGACGAGCTGAACCCCCTTCGCCATCGACGCGGGCCTCGGAGCCTGGCCGCTCGCAATCTTGAGCGCCTGTTCGTGATCGTCATCCGACCCGATCGCGACGCCCTTCCCTCGACCTCCCGCGTGGACCTGTGCCTTGATGACGATCAGGCCGCCGCCGAGTGCGTCAAACGCCTTCGCGGCCTCCTCTGCGCGGGTGATGACGATCCCCTCGGGGACCGCGACACCCGCGCTCTTGAGCAGCTCTTTCGCCTGGTATTCATGTACCTTCATCGTGACCGGACCCCGCTGAACAGGACGGTTCGTCCACGCTCGATCTCGGCGCGGATCTCCAAGGAATTCGTTTTTACCACGGATACCGGTTGCATGCCAGGACGAGGCAAGGAGAACGGACTTCGACCCGCCGGCTTAACCCTCGCGATCGATGATCCTCTGAATCTCGGCGATCTCCGCGTCGGTCAACATCGTCTCGCTGGGCGAGTCAAGATCGGCCAGGCCGGGAATCTCCTCCACCTCGGCAAACGCGGCGATCCAGAATTCCGGGTCCTCCGTCGCGATCAGCTCGTCGCGGTCGAGAACCCGAGGCGCCGGACGCGGAGGCGCCAGCAGACGGGGATGATCCTTCACGTCGAGGAAGGCGTCGGCTGTGATCGACCGGGCCCGCCGTCGCGAGGCGGCGTCCCGAATCCGACGGTCCGACGAAACGACCGTGAGGGTCCGGGGATTTGAGTCCTTCGAGAGGATGTACTCAATCCGCGCGTCAGCATTCTCGTCGCCGTAGGCGAAGAGCACACGCACCCCTCGATATCGAGACGAGAGCGGAAAGTCGCCAGGCGGGACCGAGGCGTCGAAGACGATCGTCACGTCGCCATCGTTCCTGGCCGGGAGTGCGCTGGCCACCTCGTCGAGAAACTTCCGACGGGCGCGACGAAACCCCTCGCGGCTCAGCCTGGGACCGAGCCGGCCTGCCGCGTACATCACGTTATATCCGTCGATGAGCCATCGCATTGGCGATCGCCCGAGCCCAGTAGGTTCCCCTCTCTCAGTTTAGGACGGCCCATCGCCAATTCAAGCCGGGACGCTCGCGCCGGCATGCTGCACAATCCCGCCCCGGGTGTACCGAACCTCACCCCCAACAATCACCGTGTGGGCGCGAGCCTTCACTTCCCACCCGCCATACGGCGTGTTCTTGCTCTTGGAGCGGAACTCGGCCGGATCGATCGTCCACCGCGTTTCCGGGTCGATGATCGTCACGTCGGCATCCGCGCCGCCCCGGAGCGTCCCCTTGTCGACCAGCCCGAGTAACACCGCCGGATTGCACGACATCTTGGCGATCGCCTCGGGCCAGGTCAGGTGTCCCGGCTCGATCAGGGCCTTCGCCGTGATCGGAACCAGCGTCTCCAGGCCGACGATCCCGAAGGGAGCCTGATCGATCTCGCGCATCTTCTTCTCACGAGCGTGCGGCGCGTGGTCGGTCGCGATGAACTCGATCGTGTTGTCCTTCAGTCCGCCGATCACCGCCTCCACATCCGGCCAGGTTCGAAGCGGCGGGTTCATCTTGAAGTTCGAGTCGAACGTCCGCAGGTTCTCGTCGGTCAGCGAATAATGATGAGGACAGGCCTCGGCCGTCACCCGAACACCCCGCCGCTTCCCCTCGCGGACCAGTTCCACCGATCGAGCGGTGGAGATGTGCTGAATATGAATCCGGCCCCCGGTGATCTCGGCCAGGCGAATGTCGCGCGCGACCATGATATCCTCGGCCGCGGCCGGCATCCCGCCGAGTCCCAGCCGCATCGACTCGATCCCCTCGTTCATCACCCCGCCGACCGTCAGTTCCGGCACCTGGCAATGCTGCATGATCACACGGTCGAACATCCGGGAGTATTGCAGGGCACGCCTCATCAGGTCGGCCGAGGCCACGGGTGCCCCGTCATCGGTAAACGCAACCGCCCCTCCGGCGACAAGCTGGCCGAGTTCCGCCAACTCCGCCCCCTGACGGCCCTTGCTCACCGCGCCGACCGGGAAGACGTTCGCCTGCCGGGCGCGTTGGGCCTGGAGAATGACAAACTCGGCCGCGGCCTGGGTGTCGATCGCCGGGATCGTGTTCGGCATGCAGGCCACCGACGTGACACCCCCCGCCAGCGCCGCGGCGGCTCCGGTGGCGATCGTTTCGTCTTCCTCGTTGCCCGGCTCGCGGAGATGTACGTGGATGTCGATGAGGCCGGGGCAGACGATCATCCCCCGGGCGTCGATGACAACCTCGGCATCGTCGAAGCCCCCGCCCATCGGAAGGATTCGGCCCCGGCTGATCCAGAGGTCTCCGACCTGGTCGAGCCCCTGGCTCGGGTCGATGATCCGTCCGCCGTTGATGAGGATGGTAGCCAAGGGAATCTCTCCGATCGATGGCGCGGCGCGGTCAGTCTCGGTGGCGGCTTCCCGCATCGATCCGGCCGCTGAGCAAGTACAGCACGGCCATCCGGATCGCCAGCCCATTGGCCACCTGGTCGAGAATCGCCGAGTTCGGGCCGTCGGCAACCTCGGGCGTGAGCTCGACCCCTCGATTGATCGGGCCAGGAGCAAGCAGAAGCAGGTCCGGCTTACCGAGCCGAATCCGGTCCTGCGTCATCATGTAAAACTGCGAGTATTCGGAGACCGACGGAAAGAGCCCGCGCTGCTGCCGCTCGAACTGGATTCGGAGCACATTCATCACATCGCAGCGCGGGAGAACCTCGTCGAGCTGATGGACGACCTCGCAGCCGAACCGCTCCCAACCGCGCGGAACCAGCGTCGGCGGCCCGCACAGAATCACGTGCGCGCCCAGTTTCTTCAGCGCGTGGATGTTCGACCGGGCCACCCGGGAGTGCGCGATATCTCCGAGCAGACAGACCGTCAGCCCCTCGATCCGGCCCCGGGCGCGTCGGATGGTCATCAGGTCGAGCAGGGCCTGGGTCGGATGTTCGTGCGCGCCGTCGCCAGCGTTGATGATCGCGCAATCGACGTGCTGGGCGAGCAGGTGAGGCGTCCCGGGGGTCGGGTGGCGAATCACCATGATGTCGGCGCCCATCGCCTCAATATTCCGGGCGGTGTCGATGAACGACTCGCCCTTCGAGAGGCTCGATGCGCTCGCGGTGAAATCCTGGGTATCGGCCGAGAGTCGCTTGGCGGCGAGGCTGAAGCTGGTTCGGGTTCGCGTCGAGTTCTCAAAGAAGAGGTTGAAAACGATCCGCCCCTGGAGCGCGGGAACCTTCTTGCGGCTTCGGGTCGAGACCTCGGCAAACGACTCGGCGGTGTCCAGAATCGCCGTGATCTCCTCGGCCGAGAGTTCCTCCAGGCCGAGCAGGTGCTTGCGGGTCCAGGCGGCGGCGGCGGACTCGGCGTGGTTTGTGGCAGTCATGGAGCGGGGCGCGCCTCCGTCGCGGGGTGGTCGATCGCGGCCGTTCGTCCGACCGTAACGATCTCGTCGGCCGGGTCGACCGGTCGGAGCCGAACCCGAACATGATCCTCACGCCCCGTCTCGATCACCACGCCGACAACGTCCGCCTGGATCGGCAACTCTCGGTGGCCCCGGTCGACCAGCACCGCCAGACGGACCGAGGCGGGACGGCCCAGGTCGCAAACCGCGTTGAGCGCCGCTCGAACGGTCCGGCCCGTGAAGAGAACGTCATCCACGAGCACGACGTCCGCACCTTCCATATCAAACGGAATCTCGGTCCCTCGAAGCACAGGCCAGGCCGGGCTCAGGGCCAGGTCGTCCCGATAGAGGGTAATCTCCAGCGCTCCAACTCCCACCGGCTCGCCGGTCAGACGCTCGATCTCGGCGGCGAGCCGTTCCGCCAGCGGAACGCCCCGGGTCCGAACCCCGACCAGGCGTAGCGGTGCTTCGGGTCGTCGGGTCCTCGCCAGTTCTCCGGCCATCGCCGCGAGCATGCGATCGACCGCAGAGCCATCGCTGATTCGATGCTCGCCCGCGTTTTTCACGTTTCATCCTCCTCGAGGCCCGTTCCGCGTTGATGGGAACTGTAGCAGACTTTCCGCCCCGGTTTCAAGAAAATGCCAGGGCCCCGGTGGGTCGCTTCCTTCTCGGACCGCCCGCGAATCGGCGACGGGATCAGGAACGTAGCGGGGAGGCCCGGCCCGGTCTCTCGCTGATCGAATCGGCGCGACCCGATCGACCGATCTCGACATCCCACCGCCGACTCGGCTTTCTTCTGCGGCCCCGAATGCCTAGGATGATGTCCGGCCCCGAATCGGAACCAAGGACTTCACGACCGATGGAAATCATCCTGGCGAATCCCCGAGGCTTCTGCGCGGGGGTCAACATGGCGATCGATTGTCTGGAGCGCGCCCTCGAGTTCTTCGGGCCGCCCCTGTACGTCTATCACGAGATCGTTCACAACAAGTACGTGGTCGAGCGGTTCCGCATGTTGGGGACAGTCTTCGTCGAGTCGATCGACGAGGTCCCCGAGGGCAAGCCCTTGCTCTACAGCGCCCACGGCGTCTCGCCCCAGGTCCGCGAGCAGGCGAGGGGCCGCAATCTGGTCGCCATCGACGCCACCTGTCCGCTCGTCATCAAGGTTCACCTCGAAGCAATCAAGTACGCGCGCGAGGGCTACACGATCGTCCTGATCGGCCACGAAGGGCACGACGAGGTCATCGGGACCATGGGCGAGGCCCCCGACCGGATGATCCTGGTCGAAACGGCCGACGACGTCGAGCGAATCGAGGTCGCGAACCCGGAGAAGGTCGCGTATCTGACCCAGACAACGCTCAGCGTCGACGACGCCAACATTGTGATCGCCGCACTCCGGAAGAAGTTCCCAAAAATCGCAAACCCCCCGAAGGACGATATCTGCTACGCAACCCAGAATCGTCAGGAGGCGGTCCGCGAACTCGCCGCTCAGGCGGAACTGGTCCTGGTTCTCGGCAGCCAGAACAGCTCGAACAGCCGCCGACTCGCCGAGATCGCCAAGGGGATGGGGAAGCCGTCATACCTGATCGACGGCGTTTCCGAGATCCGCGAAGAGTGGTTCGAGGGAGTGGAGCGCGTCTTGATCACGGCCGGCGCGAGTGCTCCGGAGACGGTCGTGCAGGAATGCATCGACTACCTCCAGCGCAATTTTGGAGCGAGCATCCGCCAGGCGACGATTCGCGAGGAGGGGGTCCATTTCCCGATACCGAAATCGCTCCGCGAGTTGCTACCGGCCGGCTCGGCGCGATGATGGGCCGTTCCGCCGCGGTCGGGTCCGGGGCGTCGGACTCCCGGAGTCTTCTCGGAGTATGTGAAAGAATCCGATGGAAGATTCCCTATTCCCAATTCTATAAATGGAATGCCTTGCTGCTCGAAAAGGTCGGGCTGGAGCCGTCCTCGACAAGCAGCGAACAAGACGCCCACAACGCTGGACGGGACCAACTACTGCTGTAGGAGGGAGCTCCCGCTCCCGACCCGCACGAAGCCATGTTACGTCGGCAAGGAAGTCGGTCAGGCTTTCCAGCGTTTTCCGGCCTGACCGACTTGAGCTTCTTCTTCGCTGGCGTCATAAGTCCCCGGGTACATCGCGGGCTGGAGCCGGCTCCGACAAGCAGAGATCAAGACGCCCATAACGCTGGACGGGACCAACTACTGCTGTAGGAGGGAGCTCCCGCTCCCGACCCGCACGAAGCCATGTTACGTCGGCAAGGAAGTCGGTCAGGCTTTCCAGCCTGACCCGCTCGAAAAGGTCAGGCTGGAAAGCGTGACCG
>DAHZZC010000833.1 GCA_027435495.1 Planctomycetales bacterium | reverse complement strand
GCGCCGCTTGCACGGCGGGCAGCAACAGGGCGATCAGCACGGCGATGATGGAGATCACGACCAGGAGTTCGATCAGCGTGAATCCGCGACGTCCGGAAGCTGAGGTATGCACGGTACGCATGGGGCTCCTCCCTCGGCCTGAGCCGATCTCGGGGAATCAGGGGACGGCGAGCCGACGGACCGGAGGACGTCGTTACGCCAGCGGTCCGACGACGCGGCCTGCGCTACTCGTTCGATCGTCTCTGGATAAAACAGGACCACATAGAACTGAGACTTGGCTATGAGGTCTGCATTATGCAGAGGGCTGGGCGCTCTCGCAAGTCATTTTTCCATGTATTTCTGATGAATCCGAGGTGGGGAGGGGAGTTGGCTGGAGTGCTGCGCTATTCAGCCTGGCCGAAGGACCTTATGAAGGCTATAGTGCTGGTGTAGTCAGCTCAGTTTGATTGCCCTGCAATGAGATGGTGATACCGGATGACGACCGAGCGACGGCCGAAGTATCTGACGATCTCGGGGCTGATTGAGGACCAGATCCGGAGGGGAGACTGGCAGGACGGAATGCTTCTAAGCGCGCGTGGAATCGCGGAGGAGCACCAGGTCTCGCCGGTGACGGCCTCGCGAGCGTTACAGGTCCTTCGGGACAAGGGTCTGATCCGGACGTTCGATCGGCTGGGCAGTTACCTGACGCCAACGGCGCCGGCCGAGGGTTTGACGGCCCGCTGGGCGCTTTGCTTCCGCGTGACACCGGGCCCGTGGCACCAGGCGACGCTTTCGACCACGCGGGCTGGGTTTCAGCAGATGGCCCGGAGGCGTGGGATTGAACTGGACACCGAGTCATTCATCGAGGGAGTGATCGGCGGGCCCGTCGAGTTCCGACGCCGGGTCGACCGGGCGGTGGGGGCTGGGGTCTCGGGCGTTTTCTTCCTCCCATCTCGGGTCAGCGAAGAGTCAGCGCGTGAGGACGAGGCGATTCTGGCGTCGTGTCGGGACGCGGGGCTGCCGGTGGTCCTTGTCGAGCGGAATCTCCGGGGGCCCAACCGGTCGCTTGATTACGACCTGGTCGCGATGGACGATGTGGACGGCGGCCTCCGATGCACCAGGCACCTGATCGATCAGGGGAGGCGCCGAGTCGCCTTCGTGACGGGCTCGCCAACGAGCAGCCACGAGGGACGACTTGCCGGCTACCTGGCGGCCCTGCACGCCGATGGGAACGGCGACCGGATTCCGCCTCGGCCTCTGGTTCTGGAGCAGGACACGGATCTCCCCCTCAAGGCTGCCTATCAGCGTCTTGCGGACCGTATCCTCGCCGATCGCGTCGATGGCGTCGTCTGCTTCCAGGACTACACCGCGATCGGATTGATCCTGGAACTGCTCACCCGGGGAGCCCGCATCCCTCGCGAGATCGCGCTGACCGGGTTCGACGACCTGCCGATTGGCGACTCGTTCGCGCTCGGTGTGACAACGTTCGCCCCGCCCGCTGACGCCATCGCAGAGGAGGCCCTCCGTCTGATGCGGCGACGGATCGAGGAACCTTCGGCGCCACCGCTCAAGGTCCTCGTTCCTGGCCGGCTGATCGTCCGCGAGAGCAGCGGTCCGCATCGCGAGGGACAGGGGAATGGGTCGAATCCCGGCCGATGATCGTCGAACTCTCCGGGTCGGAGCCAGCCTTGGGCCTGCGGACGCGGGGATTCGCAACGGTTGAAGGACGTGATATCATATTGACGCAGATCGTCCCGACTCTCCGATGGTTGGGACCTCGGCGCGAGCCGACAATACTACCGACCCCCCGGGCCGGCACCCCAAATGGGGCCGGGCCCCCTTCGATCGGGGATGCTTCGCCCATGCAAGACGTCCTGACGACGGCCATCGAGATGCACCAGGGTGGCCGGCTCGTCGAAGCCGCCACCCTGTATCAAAAAGTCCTGGTCCAGGAGAAGGAAAACCCAATAGCGCTCCACCTGATGGGGGTGCTCCACCATCAGCGGGGCGAGCACGACCGGGCCATCGAGATGATTGGCCGGGCGGTTGCCATCCGGCCGAACGTTCCCGCATTCCACGCGAACCTGGCCGAGGCTTATCGGGCTGTTGGGAAACTCGATCGGGCAGCAGGATGCTGCCGGGCGGCGCTGGCCCTTTGGCCCGATTATCCGGAGGCCCACTGCAACCTCGGACTGGCCCTTCAAGGACTCGGCAAGCGGGAGGAGTCCGTTCTCGAATTCCGCCGCTCCCTTGAGTTACGCCCGGAGTTTGCCACGGCGCACAACAATCTGGGGATCGTCCTGCGCGACCTCGGCCGGCTCGACGAGGCGATGGAGCACTTCCGCCGGGCCGTCGAGCTCGACCCCAACTTCCCCCCGGCGCGGACGAACCTTGGACAGATGCTCCTGGACTGTGGCGAGGCCGAGGAGGCTTTGCCCCACTGCCAGGAGGCGGTTCGGCTCCAGCCCGACACGGCCGCGATGCATCACAATCTCGGCAACGCATTCCGGGCGCTTGAGCGTTACGTCGAGGCCCGTTCTGCCTATTTGGAAGCACTCCGGATCGAACCCGAACTGGCAACGGCCCACGCCCACCTTGGTTTGACCATGATCCGCGAGGGAAAGGCCGAGGAAGCCCTGCCCTGGGTCCGCCGGGCCGTCGAGCTCGACCCAAACGATGCCGACTTCCGCGAGATCCTGGCCGAGGTTCACATGGAGCGCGAGGAGCCCGCCGAGGCCATCGCGCACTTCGAGCGGGTCCTGGAGTTGGCGACCGAACCCCGTCCGTCCGTCCTGCTCTCGCTCGGCTGGGCCAAGCAGGAGGAGGGCCGGCTGATCGAGGCCCGGGCTCATTATGAGGAGGCGCTTCGGATCCAGCCCGATTCGGCCGCAGCCTATCTGAACGTCGGCGGGCTGGCCGAGGAACAGGGCCGGATGGAAGACGCCGAGGCTGCCTTCCGGACGGCACTGCGGATCCAGCCGATGTTCCCGATTCCCCACGCGAGACTCGCCACCTTGCTCCGTGGCAAGCTTCCCGATGATGACCTCGTGGCGTTGGAGCGTCGGCTGGAAGATCCGAGGCTTGCTCAGGGCCCGCGTGCCAGGCTCCTCTTTGCCCTTGCCCATGTGCTCGACTCTCGCGGCGACCACCCGAGGGCTGCCGCTTGCTTACGCGAGGCCAACAACATAAGCAAAGAGATGGCGAAGGGAGGGAGCCACGAGTATTTCCCGGCCGAGCACGAGCGATTCGTCGCCAACCTGCTCGCGACCTTCGACGCCGAGTTCCTGTCCCGCCATGCCGGGACCGGTCACGATTCGCGCCGGCCGATCTTCATTTTCGGCCTGCCAAGGTCCGGGACCACGCTGGTCGAACAGGTGCTATCGAGCCACTCAGCGATCCACGGTGCCGGCGAGCTGAGGCTGGCACGCCAGACCTTCGAGGCGATTCCTACGTTGCTCGACCGGAGCGGTCCGCCGCTGGAGTCGGTCCCAATGCTCGACGGCCCCGCCTTTCGACGGCTCGGCGAACAGCACCTGGAGAAGCTGCACGCGCTGGTCGGCGACCGCGCCGACCGCGTCGCCGACAAGATGCCCGACAACTACATGTATCTCGGACTACTCTCCCTGGTATTCCCCCGCGCCACGTTCATCCACTGCCGCCGCGACCTCCGCGACATCGCCGTCTCGTGCTGGATGACCGACTTCCGTAGCATCCGCTGGGCCAACGATCCGGAACACCTTGCCTCTCGATTCCGCCAGTATCGGCGCGTGATGGACCACTGGGAATCGATCCTCAGCGTGCCGATCCACCACGTCGATTACGAAGAGACAGTCGAGGACCTCGAATCGGTTGCCCGGCGGCTCGTTGAGGCCGCTGGACTGGCCTGGGAACCGGCCTGCCTCGAATTCCACCGCAACGAACGGCCAATCCGGACAGCCAGCGTCACCCAGGTTCGCCAACCGGTCTACAAACGATCGGTCGAACGATGGAAGAATTACGAATTCGAACTGCACGAACTCTTCGCCGCTCTCCCCATGCGGATACAGAGTGAGTAAGCATCATGCGAGCTCTCGATACCACCAGCCAACCGGGCACGCTCTTCCAGGATGGGGACGACCGTTTCCTCGTCGCGAGAATGT
>DAHZZC010000832.1 GCA_027435495.1 Planctomycetales bacterium | reverse complement strand
ATCGCGATCGATCCGAAGCATCCCGACCGCGCCACGGTCTTCGCGCTGGTGGTCGGCCCCCGCGAACTGGACAACCTGCGCGACCAGCTCCGCCTCGCGCTCCACGAGCGAGTCGAGGAGCGACCCGCCGAGCCGGCGGTGATGACCCGCCTGGCGCAGATCGGCCGGGTCGAGGCGTGCTCGCCGGTCGCCGAGATGCAAATCCCCCGCGAGGATCTGGCCTTCCGCCAGGAAGACCCGACCGCGCCGGCCCCACCACCGCCCGACCATCCACGGCCTGGCTCGATCCCCGCCCTGCCTCGGGCCGACGGCCCAACCCCCGAGCAAGAGTACAGCTCGCCGGCCGCCGAGATGATCGACCGATCCATGGTCGTGCTGGTCTGGGTCGCCCACGCCCGGCCGGGCTGAGACCGAGAGGGCCATGTCCTACCCACTGGACGGCGGGTATACTCTCTAACTACTGCGTATTCGAGATCAGGGCGCCCCTACGTCCCGGCCAATCGGCCCGGGGACGCGTGGAGTGCCGGATCCCTGGAGGCTCGCTCGTCGGATGATTGAGGTCGACCGATTGTCGAGGCGGTTCGGGTCGTTCCGGGCCGTCGACGACGTCAGCTTCGCGGTGGGAACCGGCGAAATCGTCGGCCTGCTCGGCCCCAACGGAGCCGGCAAGACCACCACGATGCGCATGCTCACCACCTACCTGACGCCGACCAGCGGCCGGGCAGTGCTGGCCGGGCACGACGTCCTCGACGAGCCGCTGGAGGTCCGTCGCAAGCTGGGATACCTGCCCGAAAGCGTCCCGCTCTATCCCGAGATGCGGGTTCGCGAGTTCCTCCGGTTCCGGGCAAGGCTCAAGGACGTCCCGCGGTCGAGCCTGCGGCGGGCCATCTCGGAGGTCGTCACTCGGTGCCGGCTGGAGGAGGTCGAAAACCGGATCATCGGCCAGCTCTCGCGCGGATATCGCCAGCGAGTCGGCCTGGCCGGGGCACTCCTGCACGATCCCCCGATCCTGATCCTTGACGAGCCGACCAGCGGCCTCGACCCGATCCAGATCCTGGAAGTCCGCTCGCTGATCCGAGAGCTGGGCGCCCGGCACACGATCCTGCTGTCGACGCATATCTTGCCGGAGGTCGAGGCCGTCTGCAATCGTGTGATCATCATCGCGAGAGGTCGGATCGCCGTGGACGGCCGGCTGGAAGACCTCCGCCGCGAGAGCTCGATCGTGGTCGAGGCGAAGGGTCCAGCCGACGCCATCGCACCGGCGCTCCAGACGGTCGCCGGGGTCGACCGGGTCGCCGTTGAGGGGCAGGACGGGCCGTTCGTCGCCCTCCGGGTGCAGGCCCGGGACGGCCGAGACCTCCGCGAGGCGGTCGGCCAGAAGCTGGTCTCCAACGGCTGGCCGCTCCGACGCCTCGACCTGAGCCGGAGCACGCTGGAAGAGCAGTTCATCCAGGCCGTCAACCGCGAGGCCCTCGCTGACGCCCGACAGGAGGCCTCCTGACCATGCGGCACGTCAACGAGCTGCTCCGCCGCGAGCTGGCTGCCTATTTTCTTTCGCCGATGGCCTACCTGGTCCTGCTCGCGTTCCAGGTCCTGGCTTTCCTCAACTTCTGGGTGCTGGTCGACACGCTCAGCGACCCGGTTCGGACCCACGGCGAATATTCCAGCCTGAACGACCCGATGACGACCTACATTTCGTCGAGCCCCTCGTTCTGGCTGGGGATGCTGATGGCGATCCCGGTTCTGACGATGCGGCTGCTTGCCGAGGAGCGACGGTCCGGGACAATCGAAACGCTGCTGACCCTCCCCGTCACCGAAACCCAGGTTGTTCTGGCGAAGTGGCTGGCGGGCGTGGTGATGTACCTGGTATTGCTGATCCCCTTCGCGCTGTACCTGCCGTTCCTGTATTACCAGGCCCATTTTCCGTTCGATGTCGGGCCGCTGATCGCACTGGCGGCCGGCCTGACAACGCTCGGAATGATGCTCGTGGCGATCGGGGTCCTCTGTAGCGCCTCGACGAGGAACCAGCTTGTGGCGGCCATCTGGACGTTCGCAGTGCTGTTCTGCCTGGTCGGGATGATCCCGTTGCTGGCGCAGTTCGCGGCGCGAACGCGGACCGGATGGGCCGAGGCGCTCCAGTACACCTCGATCCTGCATCAGGTCGCGGCCTTCGGCCTCGGCCGGCTCGACCTGCGGCACCTGGCGTTGCACCTGTCGGCCTGCGTGCTGCTCTTGAGCCTGACGGTCCGGATCGTCTCGGCACGGGGGAATCGTTGACGATGAGCGAGCGAGTGCTCTCCTTCCTGTCGAGGGGCGACGTGCTAACAGCCGGCTCGGCGCTGGCGGCGTTCCTGGTGCTGTCCTGGATTCTCCGGGGCGCGGCGCCGGGGCGATCGCTGGCGGGCGAGCCTGAGGGCGACGCCCCACTCGCGAGCCGGCGCGACCGGATGGTCTTCGGCGTGGCGCTCGGCCTGGTCCTGATCCTGATCGTCGCCGGGGTCGCAGCGACGCAGGGAGTCCCCTGGGCGCTCCCGATCTTCGGCATGGGCTTCCTGATGGTGGTCTCCCTCACCCGGATGAACCGCCGGTATCGCCACGAGAGCCCGACACTCCGCCGGACGATCGACGTCTCCGACGCCTTCCTGGATATCTCACTGCTGGCGGGCATCCTGATTGTGCTCAACGTTCTGGCGTTCCGCTACGGGGGAACGCCCCTGGACCTGACCCGAGAAGGAACCTACTCGCTGACACCCGAGAGCGTGGCGAGGGTCCGGGCGCTGGACCGGCCGGTGACGTTCACGATCCTCTCGGGCGCCAGCCCGATCGCCGAGCAGCACAAGAGCCGGGTCGTCCAGCTTCTCGACGCCTACAAGTCGATCAACCCGGAGAAGATCCGGATCGCCTCGCTCAATCCGTACGAGGACCTCTCGCGGATCGAGGATCTGGCCCGCCGGGTTCCCGAGCTCGGACTGCTTCGCGGCGGCGGCGTCCTGATCGAGTACGGTGAAGACAAGGAAACAGCACCGATCATCGTCCGGACCCAGGAGATGTTTGACGAGCCCTCGCGACGACAGCGCCGGGTCGCCGATTACTTCGAGTCGAACTTCAAGGGCGAAGACGCGATCACCTCGGCGCTGGACCGCCTCCGGCGCGGCAAGGGGGTGAAAATCGCGTTCACCGTCGGCCACGGCGAGCCGAAGCCCGATGACATGTCGGGCAACGGCCTGGGGACCTGGCGGACGCGACTGGCTCGTGTCGGCTACGAGATTAGCGAGATCAAGCTCGACCAGCCGGCGGTCGCCAGCGAGGAGGAGCCGGCGGTGGTGATCGTGGCGGGACCTCGCGATCCGTTCCGGCCCGAGGAGGTCGCGCGGCTTCGCGAGCGGGTCGACCGCGGCAAGCCGGTCTTGTTGCTCCTTGGCAACGAGCACCCGAGCGGGCTCGATTCGCTGCTGAAGGCGTACAATGTGGAGATCGGCCCTGGGATCGTGATCGACCCGCGGTCGAACTACGGGGGGATCGTCGAGAATGTGCTGGTCCCGTCGCAGAGCGGGCCTGGCCACCCGATTTCCTCGGCGATGTCGCCCGATCGGTCGATACTGGTCCCGCATTCGGCACCGATCCGGATCCTTGGGACCACGGGAGCGCCCGGTCGGCCGCCTGAGCCGATCGACAGGACGCTGGTCCCGACGCCGATCCTTCAGGCCGGGCGGAACGCCTGGGCCGAGTCGGATCTGAAGAACCCACGGCCCACCTACGACCCGGACGCCGACGGCCCTCGCGGGCCGGTCCTGGGCGTCGCGATCGCAAAGCGGCCCGAGCCGGAGCCCCGGCCCGGCTCGCCGATCGAGGAGGAGCCCCGGCTCGTCCTGTTCTCCTGCCCGTACATGGCGCTGGACTCGCTCCAGGACCAATTCCCAGCTAACCTCGACCTGCTGATGAACGCCGCGAGCTGGCTCCGGGGCGGCAAGGGAGACACCCTGGGCCTCTCGCCCCGGACCCACGTCGCATTGACGCTGATGATCGACCCCCAGCTCCGATCGCGGCTCATTCTGGTGCCGACGCTCACCGCGGCGATGGTGATCATCGCGGTCGGACTGATCGTCTACACTTCCCGGCGAGAATGATGAAGACCTACCGATACCGATCCGTGATGTTCTTCCTGCTGATGGGCCTGCTCCTTTTGATGTGGGCCCTGGAGCTGGGCGGCGTCCGGACCCGCACCGAGCGAGAGCGACAGGCCGTCCGCGTCCTTCCCAGCCTGATCGACGTCCCCGAGGTCGACATCCGTCGGGTCGAGATCGACCGAGGCGGCGATCACCTGGCCTTCGAGCGCCGGGGCGACGGTCCTGGCCAGTGGCAGATGGTCGAGCCGAAGGACGTCGCCGCCGAACCCGTCCGGCTTGACGCCCTGGTTCGCAACCTCAAGGAACTGCGCAAGGATCCGGACGCCGGGACCATCGCCGTCGACTCGAAGAAGCAGGGATTCGACCCGCCCGCTGCCACCATCCGCCTCTTCAGCAAGTCGAGCTCGCCCGGCCAGCCGATCGCAACGCTCGAGCTGGGCCGAGCCGCCGACATCGGCTCGGCGCGTCGGCTCCGATACGCCCGGCCATCGGGCGCGACCGGGACCGATCTGATCGATGGTCGGCTCGTCTCGGCCGTGGATGAGCCGGCGATCGAATGGCGGCAGCCCAACCTGATGCCCGCGCCGACGTTCCAGGTGAAAGCCGTCCGGATCGTCCGGCGCGACCAGCCGGGCGGCCGGACACGGCCGATCCGGGCCGAGCGCGACGCCTCAGGCCGGTGGACCGTCGAGCTTCCGACCCAGACCACCGCCGAGGCCCCCAGGCGCGGCCCTCAAGCGGTCCCCGCCGATGGGCCGAAGGTCGAAAATCTGCTCGCGGCGATGGCCTCGCTTCGCGTCGCCGACCCGCCCAGGGGCTACGCCGACGACAACGCGAAGGACCTCGCCGCCTTCGGACTCGGCGACGAGCGAGCCACCATTCGCGTCGAGATCGAACCGGCCCGGGGCGAGCCGATGGCCATCGAGATCGGCAAGAACGTCCCCGGTCAGCCCGACCGCGTTTACGCCCGGCAGGTTGGACAGGACGACGTCGTGATCGTCGACAGCCGAGCCCTGACCGACATCCCGGCCGACGTCAACGCGATCCGGAGCCACCAGGTGACCGAGATCATCCCGCGCGACGTGGTCTCGTTCGAGGTCGAAACCCACCCTGATGTCTTCCGCGTCGAACGCTCGGGACGCGTCTGGAAGCTCACCTCGCCAAAGGCAGAGCCCGCCGACCCGCAGTCGGTCGCCGAGTTCCTGAGCCACCTTCAGGACCTTCAGACCAGCGAGTTCCTCGATCCATCAAAGGTCGTGGACCCGAAGCTCGACCCTCCCGTGATGCGGGTCAAGGTTCGGCAGGCTTCCACCCGCCCCGACGCCGAGCCGTACCAGGCTCTGGACCTCCGCCTCGGCCGGCACGACATCGCCCGCAAGGCCGTCTATGCCCAGCTCGAAGGAGACTCGGTGACCCTCGTCCTCCCGGACAAGGTGATCGAGATCCTGCCGAAGAACCCGCTGGCTTTCCGCGACAAGTCGGTGGCCGATGTGAAGGCAGCGGAGATCCATCGGCTGGTGATCCGCCGCGGCTCCCGGGTCGACGAATTGGTCCCCGAGACAAAAGGCAAACCGAACGCCTGGCGGATGATCCGCCCGATCGAGGCCCAGGGCGACGTTCCGACAATCACACAGACGCTCTCCCTGCTCGGCTCGCTCCGCGCGAAGGAGTTCACCGGCGTGGGCATCGACCAGTCGGGCGCATCGAAGGCCGCGGGGCTCGACAACCCGCCGATGGAGATCGAGTGGGAATCCGACGCCCCACACCGGCTCCGGATCGGAACGGTCGCCCCGAGAACCACAACCTTCTACGCGGTGACCGACGCCGAGCCGATGATCTTCACCCTTCCGGCCGAGGTCGTGCGCGAGCTCGATGCCGAGTACCATAGCCACCGCGTCGAGACGTTTCCCCCGAAGCGGGCCCTCCGAGTCGTCCTGCACTTCTTCGGCCGGACCGTCGCCCTGAAGTACCGGCCCCCGCAGAAACTCGGCCAGGTCGAGTGGGTGCCCGAGGCCGACTCCGACGCCTCCGGAATGGATCTCTCCCGGATCCAGGCTCTGGTCCAGACAATGGCTTCCCTCGAAACCCGTCGTTTCATCCAGTACGAGGGCCCCCATCCGATCGACACCGGACTCTCACGACCCAGGCTCACGATCGAGGTCTTCGTTTCGGGCGAGGAATCGCCTCGCGTCCTTCGGATCGGCGCTGAAGCGGGGGACTCCAACCTCTGCGCCGCCACCGGATCCGGACCAACCGGCCCGGCTTTCCTCCTTCCGGACGCCTCGTGGAACGAGCTGATCCGGATCGGCGAGCGCCTCCCAACCCTCCCAGAAGACATCTTCGCGCACTGACGATCGATCCTCCGAAAGCTTCGACAAGCCCCGCCCCGTTCACGCCGATAACGAACGAAGGCGGTCCCACGCACCCCCGAGTCGTCCCTCACCGATCCCACCGACCGCCCCGGGACAGATTGAGACAGGACGACCTCGGGGAGATCGGCCATGACGGTCGCCGGATCGACTGCGCACACGAGGCGCCTCGGGCATCGGCTCGAGCCCGCACGAACGCCCGCGACGGGATCACCGCCGAGGCTCAGCCGACGCAAGCGGATCACCTTCGCGATCGTCGCGAACCTGGTCCTGCTCCCAGCCTGGTTCCTTGTCGCGGAGGTCGGTTTCCAGGTCTTCTGGAAGCCCCGATACTGGATCCACACCAGCCGCCTCAGTGTTGCCTCGGGGCAGACCGAGGCCGGGAAGAAGTGGTGGCCCGAGACGCTCTATCGCGTGGACGGCTCCGAATTCGGGACCGAGTTCCGCACCGACGCCCTCGGCTACCGTGCCCGGCCAACCCCGATGCCGCCAGCCTCGGCACATCCGTACCGAATCGCGATGGTCGGCGACTCGTTCACCGAGGCCATGCAGGTCCCCTATGAGTCCTCCTTCTGCGCCCGGCTGGAGACACTCCTGAACGCCTCCCACCCGTCGCGGCCGAGGGTCTGTCTCAACTTTGGCGTCTCGGCGACCGGCCTGTTCGACTACTGGCACCGGATCGTCCACGATGTCCTGCCGAACGATCCGCCCGAGGCGCTGATCCTTTGCCTCTACCCCGGGAACGACTTCCAGCCAACGCTTCCGGCCGACGCCTTCGACGCCGAGGGCCGACCGCTTCGCGACTACTTCCGCCCCGCCAGCACGATCCATCACCTGATCGCCTGGATCAACCTCCACTCGAAGTTCGGCTGCTTCGCCCAGCGCGCCCTGTTGAGCTACGATGCCGCCTCAAAGCGTCCTGACCCCCGGCTGAACAACTGGTGGGGCCACCCCGCCCAAGCCGCCCAGCTCGATGCCGATCCCCAGGTCGCCCGCTATCGGGCCCTGTTCCGGGCGATCGTCGACGAGTGCCGGAAGTCAGGTACCCGCCTGGGGATCCTCGTGGTCGGGCCGGTTGCGAACTACTCGGCGAAGGACGGCAAAAGTCCGATCGCCACCATCCTCGGGCAGTGGGACATCGACGTCCCTGTGATCGACACGGCGATCGTCGCCCGCGCCCGGCCACAGTGGGCGTCGGTCGTCTTCCCGTTCGACGGCCACCTGAACGACTCGGGGCACCAGCTTGTGACGAACGAGGCCATCGGCCCCCTCCAAGTCCTGCTCGACGACACCGCAACCGCCGACCTTCGCCCCTGATGCCGCCTGGCCGGCATCCGGCTGATCCTGGTATGCTGCCAGAGGTTCGGATTCTCGACTCGTCCCCAAGCCGCCACCAGGACCGCGCCCCATGTCCAGCCGGGAGACCCTCCGCCAGACCCTCACCGACCTGCTCGAGCAGGAAATGGGCGAATCCTACCCCTCCCTCACCGACGACCAGGACCTCCGCGAATCGCTCCGACTCGACTCGGTCGACGTCGTCGGCCTGGTGATGCGGATCGAGCGCGAGTACCGCGTCCGGCTCGCCCCCGAGGAACTCGCCACCATCAAGACCGTCGGCGATTTGCTCGACCTCATGCAGACGAAAATCGCCGACGGACCCACGCCCCTGCCCCCGTCCTCCGTACGCGAATCCGTCCCCAGCCATGTTGCCCCAGATCAACACGGGGATGTCTAAAAAAGAAATCGGCTGCCAACAAGCACGGAACATGGTCCTGGATTTGTGGAAACCGGCGAAGGAGGGAGACCCTGTTCGTACCATGTTGAGAAGTTTCGTCAGTCTTCACGCCTTGTGTTGACAGTGCACCTGGATATTCCCTATTTTTGACCTGTCCTCGGTACAAGGATCGGTTCTCCCTCCCCGTGGGCTGGCGACACCTGGCCCTGGGCGGGTTACCTGATCCCGATCCATGGGCCCGGCGGAGGCCACTTCCTCGGCGACCCTGGGCCGTCCTCGGATCTGAGGGATCGTTCCAGCACGATCCGTTCTGGCGAGATCACCCCGAGAAGAGACACCGATGCCCGATACACTGACGCGCCTCAACGAGGTCTTTCAGCAGGTCTTCGACGATGAGGATCTGGAAATCACCCCGGAGACGTCCGCGAAAGACGTTGATGGGTGGGATTCTCTGATGCACGTGACGCTGATCGTGAACGCCGAGAAGGCGTTTGGCGTGAAGTTTACCAGCTCTGAAGTCGCTGCGCTGAAGAACGTGGGAGACCTGGTACATTTGATCGATTCTCGCAAGCACGCGGGATGAGCGGGACGTTGAGACGCGAGACGTTTCTTCCTCTGCATCGCAAATCCGACCCATTCCCATGATCCCGGGCCGAGCGATCAGTCCCCGGGTGGATCGAGCCGGAGGCATCTGCATGTCCACAGCCACCGAGTTGTTCAAGCGGACGTCCACACTGCGCAAGGAGGGACGGCTCGACGAGGCGCTGGCGATGCTTCGCGAGGCGATGGCCCGGGGCGGGCTCTCGCCGGAAGAGGTGGACCGTGCCGGCCGATTTATCCGGAAGGCGCGAGGCGAGGGAGCCGGAGGCGAGGCCGGGCTTCGGGTCCACCTGCTCGGCCAGTTCACCACAAGCTGGCTGGTCCCCGCCGTGACAGCCGTCGGGTGGGGGCAGGGAATCACCTCCGACGTCGAGGAAGGGGGATATGATCTCGTCCTCCAGGACCTGACTCGGCTCTCGGCGTCGTCCGAGCCGCCGGGCGTGGTCGTCCTCTTCCCCTGGAATAACCGGCTGCTGAACGGCTCGGCCCCGGCCGGGGACCGCGTTGCCGACGAACGCGCGTTCTGGAAACAGGCCTGGGAGATCGCCGGGCGGATGGGAGCGCGAGTGCTCCAGGTCGGCTACGACTGGATGGCCCCGGGCGCCGAGGGCTACGCCCTGGCCACCGAGACCGGCGGGACGATCGACCTGATCCGCTCGGTCAACGCCGCGATCCGGCAGGATCGCCCGCCCGGCTCGTACTTCCTCGACCTGGAGCTGGTCTCGGGGATGATGGGCCGCGAGGCGTTCTACGACCCCAGGCGCTACTACTGGACCAAGCAGCCGTTCAGCGAGCGGGGCGTGGTCCGGCTGGCCGAGCACGTCGTCGCCGGCATCCGGGCTCTGACCACCGGGCCCAAGAAGGTGCTGGTCCTCGATCTGGACAATACGCTCTGGGGCGGCGTCGTCGGGGAGACCGGCCCGCTCGGCGTGGCACTCGGTGATAGTCCCGACGGCGAGGCTTACCGGGCCTTCCAGAAGCACGCCAGGGCCCTCTCGAAGCGGGGGATCGTCCTGGCGCTGGCCTCGAAGAACAACGAGGCCGACGGCCGCGAGCCCTTCGAGAAGAATCCCGACATGGTCCTCTCGCTCGACGACATCGCCGCTGCCGAGATCTGCTGGGAGCCGAAGGGAACCACCATCCGCCGGATCGCGCAGACCCTCAACCTCGGCCTGGATAGCTTCGTCTTCGTGGACGACAACCCGGCCGAGCGCGAGCAGGTCCGCCAGGCGATCCCCGAGGTCGCGGTGGTGGATGTCCCGGTCGAGCCAGCCGAGTACGTCCGGGCGCTCCAGGCTGGCCTCTGGTTCGAGACCACCGGCCTGACCGACGCCGACCGCGAACGCGCCGCTCAGTACGCTGTCGAGCGCCAGCGCCGCGAATTGCAGGAGACGGCCGGCTCGATGGAGGACTACCTCCGATCGCTGGAGATGCTCGCCGACGTCCGCGAGATCGACGAGGCCGACCTGATGCGGGTCGTCCAGCTTCTGGGGAAGACGAACCAGTTCAACCTCACAACCCGGCGCCACACGCGGGACGACGTCGTCCGGATGCTCGATCGGCCCCGCTCCATCGGGGTCACGCTCCGCGTCGAGGACCGGTTCGGCGACCACGGCCTGGTCGGCGTCCTGCTCGCCGTCCCGTCAGACGATGATCCCCAGGTCCTCCGGGTCGACACCTGGCTGATGAGCTGCCGGGTGATCGGCCGGACCGTCGAGGAGTTTACCTGCGCCGACCTGATCGAGCGCGCCGAGCGAATGGGCTACCGGAGGATCCTCGGCGAGTTCCTGCCGACGAAGAAAAACGCCCTGGTCGCCGAGCTGTACGACCGAATGGGCTTCCGACAGCTGGACTCGGGCGACGGGTCCTCGGTGCTCTACGAGCTGGAGCTCGCCGGCGCCTCAAGGCCGGTACATTACCTCTCGCCGAAGGGGGCCGTCGCCGAGCCGGTCGGCTGAGCCTCGGCGTCGGCCTCGGGCCCGTCCCAGCGTGGAGCCATACCCGCCTTATCCTGGGCGCTTTGTTCTCCGCACTGTCCTGGACCGCGTTTGCTCGCCTTCTGATTTCGGAGTGAGCGACATTGTCCAACGCGATCGAACTTTACTCGGACCGTTTCTGGGTTTTCGTGGCCCTTGGAATCGTGGGTCTTAACCCGATCGTGAGCCCGAGGGCTCGCAAGTGGACCTTCGCCGCGCTGAACCTCGCGTTTCTCACACTGTACATCGATAAGAAGGTGGTCCTCCTGCTGGCCGGCCTGCTCCTGGTCCGGCCGCTCCTCGGCCTGCTGCGCTCGGGCCGCACCGGCTCCGCCGGCGCGTTCCTGCTGGGAGCCGGCACCTTCGGGCTGTTCGTCTTCCACAAGCGTCCCGACCTGTTCGCCGACCCGTATCCGGCGACGGCGCCGCTGGAATCCCTGCTGACGACGATCGGCTTCTCGTACGTCGCGCTGCGGCTCTACGAGCTGGCACGGGCCGTCCGCGAAGGCCGCCATCAGCCTCCCGACCTCGCCTCGACCA
>DAHZZC010000831.1 GCA_027435495.1 Planctomycetales bacterium | reverse complement strand
CACCTTGTGCTCGCCCCACTGCACAGTGGTGGCCGCCGAGGTGATGGTGATCCCCCGCTCCTTCTCGAGCTCCATGTGGTCCATCACCGCGCCTTCACCCTTGACCTCTTTGATCACGTGGGTGCGGCCGGCATAGAACAGAACCCGCTCGGTGAGCGTGGTCTTGCCCGAGTCGATGTGGGCCGAGATGCCGATGTTGCGTACGTTGCGAAGGTTTTCCATGGTCGCTTTGTTTGCTCGGCCACGATCCTCGGGGTGGAACGCCCCGGGACCGGGAGACAGACCCACGTCCACATCATTCGCCGGGTTGGTTTCAGCTCGCCGTTCCAACGCGAACTGAGAGGTAGGCCGGGGGAAAAGTCGGCCGCACACCCGATCCGATTCACTGGATTTTAATCGATATCGGTGCGAGCCATGAGAAGAATCCGAGGAGACCTCGTGAATGAGAGCAAGATATTCTAACAGCCGAGCTTTCACGGTCAAGGCCGGATCAACCCTCTATATCATACACATCCTACGGCTGGGGTGTAGACGAAGATCGGAGGAATCCGACGATTTTTGGGAGAAGCTGGGGGATTGGCGACCGGGAGATGGGAGAGGCCCGAGGTTTTCCTGGATCCTGGGGCATGGCGGCACTTGCGGACGGATGCGGACAGGCCATAATTGAATCGATCTACAAGAGGCAAGGGCCGCTGTCGGAGAAGAAGGATGGCGGCAGATTTGAGTGGCTCCCGAGAAAATATGAGGGGGGTTCTTGGGAGTGGAGTTGGGTTGGAGGACGGACGGCTTCCGGATTGCACGAGAGAGTGGCTCAAGTGACGTGAGGGGAATTGGGGGGGCGTGCGCAGGATCGAGGCGACGTTGCGTCGGATCACGAGGGGCACGGGGGCTCCGGCCGGTCGTCGGCCCTTCGAGTCACCAGCCGGGGTGCGACTCCTCGTACCGGGGTGGCCGCAGATCGCCTGGGGACAGTCGGCCCGGGGTCTCGTGCTGCTTGGCTCGTTCCTGGTGGCGATCGCAACCTCTCTACTGGCCTGGGGAACCTGGTTGGCGTGGATCCTTCTGGCTTTTGCGTTTCTGACACACGTCGGCTCGGCCTCCGACGCCATTCAGCAGTCGTCGTTTCCCTTTTATAAAAGGAGTGCGGCCCCGATCATTGCCGGGGTCCTGGGAGCAGCCATCTATTTACCGATTCTGCTAACGCTCCTGGAGATTGCCTGGCCCGGCTTGTCCCCCGACCGATCGGGTCGAGCTTACCTGGTGAACTGCTGGGCCTATCGGGGAGCCGGGCCTGATCGCGGAGACTGGGTCTGGTTACGTCTGGTCCCGATGGGCCGGGCGCGGGCAGCCCGGGTCGTGGCGGTTTCGGGACAGGAACTGGAATGGGACGGCCATGACTGGCGGGTCGATGGCCGAAGGCCGCGCCGGATCGTCCCACGTCGCGAGACCTCCTGGCCGCGTGGCTGCCGGTTCCACGTACCGTCTGGTCAGATTCTGGTTGAGCCGGAGGAGGAAGGTGGCGTTCCTCCGACAACGGGATCGCTCGTCCTGGTCCCGAAGGACCGGGTCATCGGGCGAGCCTGGGTCCGCTACTATCCGGTCTGGGATCGTCGCCTGCTTTGAGCCGCCGTGTCGGGACGGGGAAGAGAGCCCACGGGGACCTGGGCGGATCGCCAGTGATGGCATTGCGAGTCGTCGCAGGTTCCGCCAAAATGGGAATCCATGAGAGGCCGAAATGGGGCCAGGGCCCTTCGGCCCCGGTGGACCTCCGGCTCGCGGAAGGGGGGAATGGAGAACGTGCTGGATCGCATCTGGGCTCCCTGGAGGGCCCAATACATCCACCAAAGTACAGCCGCGCCCGCTTCCGACGGGGGTTGCTTCCTGTGCCGGGCGCTCGAAGCGAGTGAGGACCGGACTCATTACCTGGTTTTTCGCGACCGGTTCTCTGTCGTCATGCTCAATCGGTATCCATATAATAACGGTCACCTGCTGGTGGCGCCCCGGGCTCACCGCGGGACTCTGGCGGAACTGGATGGTGAGGAGTTGATCGAGCCCGTCCGGATTGTCCGGCGGATGACGATGCTCCTCGACCGGATGCTCCGCCCGCAGGGTTATAATGTCGGGCTGAATCAGGGGAAGTCGGCTGGTGCCGGACTCCCCGGACATCTCCACTGGCACATCGTCCCTCGCTGGGACGGGGATACCAATTTCATGCCGATCCTGGGCGAGGCCAAGGTCATCGTTGAGAGCCTGGATTCGTTTTATGACCGGCTGATTGAGGAACTCCGGCTCGAGAGTGAGTCGCCCGCGTCCATCTGATCGTTCATTTCCGGTCGTCGCGGACGGGCGACGACCCCCTTCCTCCCCGACCAGACCGTCGCACCATCTCTGGCCGGTAAGGGTCTTCCGCCATGCTCCTCACGCTCATCCGAGCTGTCTTTCTGATTGTGGTTGCAGGGTTCGGCGTCCGGGCCGTCCGGATTGTCAGTACCCATGAGCTCGCCAATCCGGCCGTGCTGTTCATCGGCGTGATGCTGCTGGCGGTCGTTCTTCTGATCGTGGACGTTTTCACCCCGCGCAAGCGGATCGCTGTCATCTCGGCGCTCTACTTCGGGGTTATCGTGGGGCTTTTCCTGACCAATCTCATCAACGAGGCCCTCCGCCCGACCCTCGAAAACATGCTCGACTCTCGGGTCCATGTGATCATTTCCGGCTTCCTGATGATCTTCATCTGCTACATCTGCATTTCCACGTTGCTTCAGACCAAGGACGACTTTCGCTTTATCATCCCCTACATGGAGTTCTCCAAAGAGGTGAAGGGCTCACGACCGCTGGTGCTGGATACCTCGGTCGTGATTGACGGCCGGGTGGCCGATGTCGCCGAGACCCGGGTCATCGACCAGCCGCTGGTCGTTCCCCGCTTTGTGCTCCAGGAGTTGCAGAGCATTGCCGACAGCTCAGACAAGCTCCGGCGCAACCGGGGGAGGCGTGGGCTTGATATTCTTAACCGGCTCCAGAAGTCGCAGGGGATTGAGGTTCGGATCCACGACGGTGAGATTCCCGAACTGGCCGGTATCCGCGAGGTGGACCAGCGGCTGGTGATTCTGGCGAAGCACCTCGGCGGCAAGGTCGTCACCAACGATTACAACCTCAACAAGATCGCCAAGCTCCAGGGGGTTGAGGTCATCAATCTCAACGATCTGGCCAACGCGATGAAGCCGATCGTCCTGCCCGGCGAACCGCTCACCGTGAAGCTTCTGAAGCGAGGCGAGGAACTCGGTCAGGGCGTCGGTTACCTTGATGATGGGACGATGGTCGTCGCCGAGCAGGGCGCGTATCATCTCGGCGAGATGGTTCGGCTGACCGTGACCAGCGTTCTTCAGACCAGCGCTGGGCGGATGATCTTCGGCAAGATCGATAGCGCCGGACCGGGTCCAGGCAATCGCCAGGTCGCCAATGTGGCCTCACCGAGCCATCCCGACGATCAACAGCGCCCCGGCCCAGGGCGGAGTCATCACGCCCCCTCGCACGGCGGGCCGCCTCGCCCAGGGGAATGATGATGGCCAAGGGGCTTCAATCGGCCCAGGGTTCCTCCTCATCCGAAGCGGCGTAGGGCGCCTTGCACCAGTGGCAGACAAGAACCTCGCCGCATTCGGGACATTCGATTGTACGACCGGGTTCGGAGAGGGCTCGGTAGTGCTCGTCGGTGGGCGGGACGAACTCCGCCCCGCACTCCTCGCAGATGAGCGGCTTCTCGCAATAGGCGCAGGGAACCATGGCAATCGTCTCCGGCGCCCGGCTCAGGAGGAGACTGCGCCTGCCGGGCGGAGACTTCGCCCGATCTGACGGACCGCCTGCTGGAGTCGCTGGGCGTTCTCGACCAGGGCAAGCCGAAGGTGGCCCTCGCCCGTCTCACCGAAGCCGCGACCGGGGCTGACGGCCACGTGCGCTTCCTCCAGCAATTTCATGGCGAAGTCGATGGAACCCATTCGCGACCGCCAGGGCTCGGGCATCGCTGCCCAGACGAACATGCCAGCGCGGGGCGAATCGACCTGCCATCCAATCCGTCGCAGACCGCGGACCATGGCGTCGCGTCGCGACTCGTACTCGGCGACCTGGGCCAACCGGACCTCCTCGCCGTGGCGAAGGGCCACGATGGCTGCAATCTGCACCGCCTGGAAGATCCCGTAGTCGTAATAGCCCTTGATCGCCTTGAGCGCGGCGAGCATCTCGCGGTTTCCGGCGGCGAAGCCGACACGCCAGCCCGCCATGTTATATCCCTTCGACATCGTGGTGAACTCGCAGCCGACCCCCTTGGCTCCCTTCACCGAAAGGAAGCTTGGCGGCTGGTAGCCGTCGAACCCGATGTCGCCGTAGGCGAAGTCATGGATGACGAAGAACCGGTATTTCTTCGCGAGCCCGACAATCTCCTCGAAGAAGGCCGGCTCGACCACGGTAGCGGTCGGGTTGTGCGGGTAGTTCAGCACCAGGATCTTGGGGCGGGGATAGAGGCTCTCGCAGGTCCGGGCGATGTTCGCCAGGAACGCCTGGCCGTCGCGGACGTCCAGCGAGATGACGTTGGCCGAGGCCAGGGCAATCGCATGGATGTGAATCGGGAAGCTGGGCGCGGGCACGATCGCCGTGTCGCCTGGCCCCAGCAGAGCCAGGCACATGTGGCTGAAGCCCTCCTTCGATCCAATTGTGGCGACGACCTCCTGATCGGGGTCAAGCGAAACGCCGAACCGGGTCTCGTAGCGCGCAGCGACCTCCTTGCGGAGGTTGTAAATTCCCGTGGCGACGCTGTACCGGTGGTTGCGCGCGTCTCGGGCGGCGTCGCAGAGCTTCTCGATGATCGGCTCGCCAGGGGGATCGGTCGGGTTACCCATCCCGAGGTCAATGACGTCGATCCCCTCGCGTCGCATTCGATACTTCAGCTCGTTGATCTTGCCGAACAGGTAAGGTGGGAGGCTCCGGACTCTCGGCGCGACTTCAAGGTCGTAGCGCTCGATCGATTCGTGCTCCTCGGAACCGGGATTGGTGCTGTGCTCCGTCATGCTCATTCTCGCGACGATCGCTCGGCCATCGAGGGGAGGTCGGCACGGCGCGCGCCGGCCCGATCCTTCCATTATCGAACATCGCCATCGGGCCCGCCACCTCAGGAATCGTAATCCGTGCGAAGGAGGGTAGTAGCGGTTGTGCCGGCGGTTGGAGGAGCGCCTCCTCGTTTGATCCGACTTTTCCGTCATGCGGTTCGGGTCGAGGGTCGATACACGGTGTACCACCAGGCGGCCCAGCCGACTCTGCAAATCACGCCTCGATCGGCCCCACGGATTCGGGTCCATCTGGATTATCATAGAAAAGGGGCGGGACGGAGTGATCCGTCCCGCCCCTTTCGTTTGGAGATCGGCTGGAGCCGAGGGAATTACTTCGCCGCCTTCGAGAGCGTGACGAAGCGGCCAGCCTTGCCCGTCATGACGTAGAGGGCCAGTTCATTACCCTTCGAGGCGATGGCCTGAAGATCCTCGACGCCCTTGACGGACTGAATCCGGTGGTCGCGGACGACCTTGGTGATGACGTCTCCCTCGCGGAGGCCGGCCTCGGCGGCGGGGCTTCCCTCCTTGACGGAAGAAACGACCAGTCCCTTCGTCTCGGCGGCGAGTCCGAGCGATTTAGCGAGGTCACCCGTTAACGGCTGAACTTCGAGACCGAAAGCGCTGATGGCGGTCTTCTCCGGCTCCGCCTTCTCAGCGTTCGGGCCCTGGCCAGATTCGCCCTCGATGGCGAAGTGGACGTTCTCTGCGGGTGCGGGAACGATGGTGGCCGTCCGGGTCTTGCCGTCGCGGAGGTAGCCCATCTCGTAGGAGCGGTTGACCTCGCTCGTGGCGACGCGGAGCCGGAACGACGAGGCGTCGTTGATCGGTTCGCCGGCGAACGAGGTGATCACGTCGCCCTGTTTAAGGCCCGCCTTGTCGGCCGGGCTCCCGGGCACGACATCACCGACCAGCACGCCCTTGGTCCCCGGCTTGATGCCGAACTGCCGGGTGAGCCGCGGGTCGAGCGGCTGGAGCTGGATGCCGATCCGGGCGTAGTGCACCTTGCCATCCTTGATCAGCATCTCGGCGACGCTGTTGGCGAGCTTCATCGGGATCGCGAACCCGATCCCGTCATTGCCCGAGCCCCCGCTGAGGATCGCGGAGTTGATCCCCACGACCTCGCCGTTCATGTTGACCAGCGGGCCGCCCGAATTCCCCCGGTTGATCGGCGTATCGGTCTGAATGAACGACTCGTACCCGGTCGCGCCGTTGATCCCCAGTTTGTTCCGATCGAGTGCCGAGACGATGCCGGTGGTGACGCTCTGGCTCAATTCGAACGGGGAGCCGATCGCCATCACCAGCTCGCCGACCTTCAGTTTGCCACTGTCGCCCCGCGGGAGGGCCTGGTAACTGGTGTTCTCGACCTGGATGACAGC
>DAHZZC010000830.1 GCA_027435495.1 Planctomycetales bacterium | reverse complement strand
ACTTCCCCGCCGGCGCCTCGTTCGGCGGCAAGTACTTCGGGGTTGACCCCGGGCAGGTCCAGTACACGGCGCTCTCCTCGACGATCAACCCTTACCTCTGCCCCGATGACTCGCTACGGACCCCTCGTTCCGGCCACCCGCCGGACGTCAACGAGCCTTACTCGCAGACCTCCTACGCGGCAAGCTTCGGCACCTGGGACGTCTGGCACTGGTGGTACGGCTGCCCAACCCAGATCCAGGGCGACGGCGCCTTCGCCTTCGACATCTCCTACACAATCGCGGCGATCACCGACGGCCTGAGCAACACGATGTTCATCGGCGAGATGTCGCGATTCGCCAACGATCCCGACCCGTTCTTCAACTTCTGGAACCGCGGCGGATTCTTCGGCGCCCGATCGTCCTTGACCCCCGGCGTGACTCGCCCGCAGGCCTGCACCTCAACGGCCGCCCGGCTTAACGCCCCGCTGGCGATCCCCGACGTCCCGGCGACCATCGGCGGCCCCAACTATGTTGACGGATGGCTGTACGCCCCGATGGGCGCCCGGGTCCTCAACGAGGGGCAGTACAGCTTCCGAAGCCTCCATCCCGGCGGTGCCAACTTCGTCTTCGGCGACGGCTCGGTCCACTTCATCAAGAACACGATCAACATGGGCAACCTTCAAAACTTCACCGTCCCCGGCGGAAGCTCTCCACCGCCAGGCGCCCAGATCGGGATCTACCGGGCCCTCAGCACCCGAGCCGGTGGCGAGGCCCTCAGCGCCGACTCGTATTGATATCGAGCGATCGACCAGGGCCGGGCCCACGGGCCCGGCCCCTCGCTTTTTCTGACTCCCGACTCGAGGAACCTTCATGCTCCGACGAACCCTCCTGACGATCGTCCCTCTGGCCGCTCTGACCCTGACCGGCTGCAACCACTCGGACGAGCTACCCACGGTCCCCTCCCCGCCGCCGCCCGGCTCGGTCAAGGCGGAATCCAGCGGACCGTCCACCCTCCCACCCGAGGCCGCCGCGAAGCTCAAGAGCCAGGGCATGCCGCTCATCAAATCCGACGTGCAGGCCAACTGAACCCGAATCGATCGCCCAACCCATCCCAGGGCCCGCCCGGCCAACCGCCGGCGCGGGCCCTTCGCATCTCCGAATCCAGGCGATCCAGGAATGGGAAAGTCGACTTCCGCAAAGCTTTCACATCCTCCTGGATTCGATCCTCTGCGAGAATGACTTTCCAGCAACCGGCGGTCGGCCGCCGAGCGGAACCGCCCTTCCGCCAGAGAACCGGGCGGAGACCTTCCGCGGGCTCGTGAATCAGGGGGAAACAATGACCGCCTCGGCGTCGATGGAGAAGCTGAACCGGGCGCTCCGGCAAAACTCGCTCGTCCGGATCATCGAGCAGTTCGGCCGCGAGCATCCCGAGGCGCACCTGAAGGACCTGGTGGTCGACGCGTCTGGACCCGGACGCCGGATCGTGGTCAACGGCCGAGAGCTCATCCATTTCGGCTCCGACAGCTTCCTTGGGCTCGATCAGGACCCTCGCGTCCAGGAGGCGATCCGACGCGGGATCGAAAAATGGGGGACCCACAACGGCGCCTCCCGGGCCTTCGCAAGCGTCCGGGCAAACATCGAGGCCGAGGAGAAACTGGCCGACTGGCTGGGGGTCGAGTCGGTCCTGATCCTTCCCTCGGTCATGCTCACCAACCTCGGCGCAATCCCGGGCCTGGCCGCCAGGCAAGACGCGATCGCCCTGGATGAGCAGGCGCACAGCTCGATGCAAGAAGCCGCCAAGATCGCCTGCCAGAACGGCGCGAAGGTCGCCACCTTCGCCCACAGCGACCCCGCCGCACTCGAGAAGACGCTCCGATCGCTCCGCCCCTATCGATCAGCGATCGTCTGCATCGACGGCGTCTACAGCATGAGCGGCCGAATCCCCCCCATGGCCGACCTCGACGCCGTCGCCCGCGCCGCCGACGCGGTCCTCTACATCGACGACGCCCACGGAACGGGCGTCCTCGGACCGCAGGGCCAGGGAACCGTCCTGCAAGCACTCGGCAATTATGAGAATGCCTTCGTCATCGGCTCCCTCTCGAAGGCGTTCTCTTGCGCCGGCGGGTTCATCGGCGGACCAGCGTCTTTCCATCGCCTACTGAAGATACGGTGTAATCCCTATATATTCGGAGGTCCTGTGGTCCCGCCCTACCTGGAAGCAATCGGGGTAGTGATCGAGATCCTCCGGTCCGAGGAGTACCCCAGGCTCCGGGCGCGACTGGACGCGGCGATCCGTCGACTGACCAGCGGCCTGGCCGACCTGGGCCTTGTGGTCATGGGCGCCGTCACGCCGATCGTCTCGGTCCTGATCGGCGACGAGGCCGAGACGCTTCGCGCAGGCAAATACCTATTCGACCGAGGATATTACATCCAGTCGGTCCTCTTCCCGGCGGTCCCGTACCATGCCGGAGTCCTGCGGATTCAGTGCAACGCCAACCATCGCGAGTCGGAGGTCGAGGGCCTGATTGAAGCCTTTGCCGAGCTCTCGCGATCGATGAAGCTACCCCGGCCCGGCCGAGGAGGCGCCCGATGATCAGCGAACGAGGCCGTGTTTTTATATTGATGTTTGCAGCAGTGGTCGCCCTCTCGCTCGGTGAAACCGCGCTGGCGAGGGGGGTAAAAAGTCCCGTGGAGTCCCGTGGGGACTGGATTGGCCAGGCGTGGGCGATCGCCCGAAACGGATGGGTCGTCGCGGGCGTGGTCCTGCTGGGGGTCCATCTTTTGCTCTATCTGATGGCTCTCCGCCGGGCCGATCTGAGCTTTGCCCTGCCGATGACGGCGGCCTCGTATCCGCTCTCGGCGCTGATGGCGCGGTTTTATCTCCGCGAGGATGTGGGGACCTCGCGATGGCTCGGGACGCTCCTGATCGCCCTCGGCGTCGCGATTGTGGCTCTCGGTGAGGAACGGTGAGAGATCAGCGGGCCGAGGATTTCCCTCCGGCCAGGAAGCTGATGAGGTCAGCGAACTCGGCCGGCGAGAGGGCCTCGGCGGCGCCGGCCGGCATGATCGAGCCGGTGGCCGTCTTGCGTACCTCGACGTCGCGCTTCGGAAGTCGCGAGATCCGGGCCTCAGCGTCGGCCAGGTCGATCGACTCGTCGGTCTCAGCGCGGACGATCCCCGAAAGCAGGCGGCCGTCCCTGGTAGCGATCGACACCGGCTGATATCCAACCGCGATCCGGCTCGACGGCTCCAGTACCGATCGGACCAGCTCGGCCCGATCATACTTCCGGCCGATCCCTGCAAGATCGGGACCGATGGTCGCGGTCCCCCGGCCGCCGACCGAGTGGCATCGAGCGCAATCGAGGCGTCGCTGGTCGAAGAACAGGGCCTCGCCCCGGCGAGGATCTCCCTCGTGCTTCATCGCGAAATCGCGGAGCATCTCGGATCGCGGGCGTCCCTTCGAGACGACGGGACCGGCGATGGCCGGGCTCCGCGCGATCTGGGCGGCGAACGACCATCGACCGAGACCCTCCCGCGTCTCGATCAGGATGCGATTCCGCCCGCGGACCAGACGGAAGCGGACGAGTTCGCCATCGGAGGAGCCGGCCGACTGGCGACCGTCGAGGACCATCCGCTCGTTGACCGTCACGATCATCGGACCGCTCGAGTGAAGCCGCAGTAGCGCCGGGCCCTCGGCGTCGGAATCGACCTCGGCCTGGGCGAACGCGGCGAGGTCTGACGAAACGCCCGGTTCGCTGTCACCGAGGCGTTTCAGATCGTCGAGGTCCACGCGACCGGTGGAGGGCTCGGCGCGTCGGATGGACCAGGCGACCGCCTTGCCACCGGCGCCGATCTGCCCGCGGGCGAAGTCAATCCGCGGTTCGCCGAGGAAAAGCCGCGGAGTGGTCCTCGGAAACGGGCCGATCACGCGCCAGGCCGGGATGACCGCGAACCGAGCGAGAGCGCGCTCGATCTCGGCGAGCGCAAGGCCGTCGAGGGGTTCCGATCTCGCAGCCGCCAGGATTCGGCCGTCGTCGCGATCGCGGACCGCCGCGAGCGCCGAGCCTGCCGCGTGACGAAATCTCGGATCGCGCAGCGCGCTGAGGTAGATGTCAACGGCCCGAGGATCGGGGAGCCGGCAGAGCGCCGCGATCGCCCGGTCACGGACCGTCGGCTCAGAGCGTCCGGCTTGTTGCAAGAGACCAGGAACGGCCGCCGTGATCCGGCAGGCGACCGCCGCCAGGACCGCGGCCTCCTGGACGTTCGCGTCCTTGTCGTCGAGCCGGTCGAGGACCGATCGGCGGATCTCCTCGGGTAACTCGCGGCGGGGGTTCAGGCTCAAAAGGGCCGCGGCCCGGATCGGTCCGTGCGGGCTTTCGAGGAATGAGGCCAGATCGTTCGGCGGCAGAATGCCCGACTGAGCCAGACCCGGCAGCGCCGCCGCGACGAGGCCCGGGGGGGCATTTGGGTCGTAGATCAGGCCGATTCGGGCGTTGAACGCGGCCCGATCGCGGGCGCCCGAGAGCCCTTGCAGGGCCGCGACGCGGACCGGCTCGGCGCGTCGGGCATCGGAGAGGATGGCCACCAGGGCCGGGATCGCGACGGCATCTTGGATCTTGCCGAGGGCCTCGGCAATCGCCACCTGATTACGCGGCTCGGGCTCCTTAAGAATCGCGGCGGCGAGCAGACCGGCGGCGTCCGGGCCGACCTCGCCCAGCCCAGCGATCGCCCGGGCGCGGACCTCGGCGTCACGGTCGACCATGCCGATCGCCAGGCCATCGGCGATCGCCTGCATCCCCTCCGGCGACCAGTTTCGCGTCTTCGAGGGTGGCTCGCTCGCCAGCGGGTTCGGGCCGTACCAGGCACCCGACCACTCCGGGTATTGCCGGAAGATCCCGGAGAGGTTCTCCACGATCCGGCCTCGCAGCACCGGACGATCCGATCGCCGGAGTGCCTCGGTTAAAGCCCGGGCCACGGCGACATCCCACGCCTCATCGGTCAACTCGAGCGCCGGCTGTCCTCGCCGCTCGTCGAGCAGCGCGCCGACCAGCTCCGCCTGGTCCCAGGCGCCCATCCGCCGAATCGCATCGCGGATGGACCAGGCCGCGAAGCGATCGCCGTCGTCGAGCGCTGCGAAGAGCGCCGGCGTCACCGATTTGTCTCCAATCCGGCCGATCGCGATGGCCGCCTCGCGACGAACCGCTGCATCCCGATCCTTGAGCAAGCGGACCAGCGCCGGCACCGACTCTCGATCTCCTCGGATTCCCGACGACCGCGCCGCCTGAAGCCGGACGCCGGCCGATCGGTCGTCGATCGCGGCGAGAATCGCTTTCCGGGCCTCGAGGCCTCCGATCGCATCGAGCGCCCAGATCGCGTGCGTCCGGCCGATGTCCGATCCAGCGGATTGCAGCCGGCGGACGAGGTCGGAAATGGCGGATGGTCCCATCCGCGCCAGGGCCCGCTGACACTCCATCCGGACCGATCGGGCCGGGTGATCCAGGCCCACGAGCAGGGAAGCGCGGTCGTCGTCGATCGGTCGAGGAGCCGGCTTCGTCGCATCGCGGCCCTGGTATCGGAGCCGGTAGAGTCGCCCCGACTGGACCTTCGGATCGAGCCAGCCGGTGTAAGCCCAGTCGACCAGCCAGAAGCCATCGGGAGCAACGGCGATCGAGAACGGGCGGAAGTCGCCAAGTTTTCCCTTCGTCACGATCGTCGAGCGGGCAGCGATGGCAAACGTGGCACCGTTGCGCCGGAGGGCGATCCGCTGGACCTCCTGCCGGCCCCAATCGCAGAAGAAGAGGTTGCCGCGATACTCGGCCGGGAGGCCGTCTTCCTCGTAGCAGAGCCCCTGCGCTCCCGCGCCGCCGTCCTGCCCGCCGAGGATCGGCAGGCATCGTTTCGGAGCCGCGAGGAACTCATAGGGATAGCCGTAATGCCCGCCGAAGATGTGATGCGTCAGGCTGTTTGGCCATCGGTGGCTGTCGTCGTCGTTCCCGTAGGTGAAGACCTCGTCCGAGGCCGAGAGCGCCACCGAGAGCGGGTTGCGCTCGCCCGTCGAGACGACCTCCAGGCCCGTCCCGTCCGGTCGAATCCGGATCACGCCGCCGCCGCGGAGCTGGATCGTCTTGCCGTCGCGACCCACTCCCCGCGGAATTCCCTTGTCACCAACGGCTATATAGAGGAAACCGTCCATCCCCAACCGGAGACCCGAGGCGATATGGTCATTCATCCCGCTGGCGCCAGGTAACCGAGGGCCCAGACCGGTCATCAGGTCAACCCGATTATCCGCAAGGCCGTCGCCGTTGGTATCGCGGAACGCCGAGAGGAACGGTGCGTGGACCACATAGAGCACGCCATCGGCCCATTCCAGTCCCATCACGCTCCAGAGCTTCTCAGCGAAAGGAACGATCTTGCCGCCAGGCTGGATCGCGACCACCGAATCGATCGGCGCGGTCGACGGGCCCGGCATGTCCATCGGGTCAGAGCCAAGGTAGAGCGTCCCGTCGGGCGCGGCGACGATGGCCGTTGGGAAGAGGATGCGAGGGGCCCGGGCGACCTCCTCAATGGCCCATCCCGCGGCGACATCAGGCCGCTCGGCCTCGGCCGCGATCGATCCGCCCGGCCCGGCTGCGAAACCCGACGCGAACATCGCCAGGACCATCCCAATTCGCAACCTGGTCATCGGCGTCCCTCCCTGGACCGAGACAGAGCGATCCGATCCCGCGCCATCGGCGAGGATGCTCTGGCGGTCGGCGGCCCGACCGATCAGAATTGTAGCGACGCGGCTCGATCGCCTCAACGCGAGCCGACCACCGGGTCCGACCGGGGGGATGCTCCCCTCGCTCGCCGTCTTCATTCCCGTGCGGAGGTCCCAAACAGGTGTCCACCTCGACTGCGATCACGGAGGCCGCCGAGCAGCCCCAGGCGGGCAGCCTGCGCCCGGCCGTGCCGTTCAAGAGCCCAAGCTATCCGGTCCGCAACCACTTCGCCGAGCGCGCCACCCTCGAGCAGCAACTCCGCTCGATCGACGACCGGATCCAGGCCGCCCGCCGCAAGCTCGACGTCATGACCGGGAACCACGCCGATCGGCCGACTCTCGAACGGATCTACTTCCAGATGCTCGGCGCCCGCGACCAGGTCGCCGAGGGCGTCCGCCGGCTCCCGCTCGAAACCGGCGCCCTTTACGACGAGGACCACGAGCGATTTGCCGAGGCCCTCGCCGCCTTCGAACGCGTTTACAAGCGGTGGGAGTCGGGCGGACGCTAATCTCCCCAGACTCCTCGCGTCGGAGCAGCCCGGCAAACGAAACGGGCGGGGCCGATCGACAGCCCCGCCCGTTCCCTCAATGTCACGATCCAGTGCAGATCATCGACCACAGCCTCACTGGAGGAACAGACCGCTGACAACCGCGTTCGGACCCGTCAGCATCGTCACCTTGATCTGCACGTGCCCGCTGATCGCCCACGTCAGGTACGCACCATTGTAAAAGTTCGAGAGCGTCTCCGTATCCAGAACCTTACCCGTCGCCGGGTCGATCACCTGCACCTGCTCGCTTCGTCCCTGATTATCCCAGTCCACCGCGTACAGTGACAGATCGTGCACCTGGCCGTCCGTCAAATTCACGTCAATCGTGAACGTGTTGTTGAACCACGTCATCGCCGTCCGGCCATTGCCACCAGGCACCTGTAGCCCACGCACGTCCGTCGTGCTCGATGCCCACGTCCACGTCAGCGCATTGCTCATCCCCACCTGCGCGTACGACGGCAACGTCGATACCTGCCCCTCAATGTTACTCCCCAGCGTACCGTACTTCCCAATCCAACTCCCCTGCGTCGTCGTGTCACTCGACACAAACGTCGACGAGACACTCGGACTCGGCGCAGGCGCCGCGTCAACGAACACGCCGCTAATCACCGCACTTGAACCGGAGATGTCCGTGACACGGATCTGCACGCTTCCACTGAGCTGCCACTTCAGGTAGGTTCCCCCAGTGAAGTTGGAGAGCGTCTGGGTATCGAGCACCCTCCCCGTGGACGGGTCGATCACCTGCACCTGCTCGATCCGACCCTGATTGTCCCAGTCCACCGCGTAGAGGGCCACCTCGTGCATCTGACCGTCGTTGAGATTGACGTTGATGGTGAAGCTGGAGCCGAACCACGCCGTGGCGGCCGGGTCGACGCCGGAGACCTGCTGGAGCGCCCGCACGTCGGTCGTGCTCGATGACCAGGTAGAGGTCGAGGCCCCGGTCACCGAGACATTTCCGTTGGAGCCGGGCGGGACGCTGGGAGTCTGGCCGGCGATCCAGACGCCCTCGGCGCCATAGTTGTACCGCCAAACCCCCTTGTTGGAGGTGTCGGTCCCAAGGAACGTCGCGGAGGCGACGTTCGGGACGACCGTAACAGTCGTCGAGGCCGAGCCGGTCTGTCCCTGCGCGTTGGTGGCAGTGACGATCAGGTTGTAAGTCCCGGCGATCGCCGGCAACACGAACGAGTCAGCGGCCTGCGTGCTGATGACCTTCCCATTCTGTGAGATCGTCCAGGTGAGGGTGTCGGGGGTTGTGGAACCAAAGTTGGCCGTGGAGACGACGCGTGCGTCGCCGAAGGCAGCCAGGTCGCCAGCCGAAAACGTACCCGGCCCGGCCTCAACGACCAGAGTCAGCTTCTGGATCCCGGTGACGTTGATCGCGATCGGTGTCGCGGCCGAACCAGCCGTGATCAGCGGCGACTGATAGAGTATCTTCGCATCGCCGATCACCTGGAAAATCGCCGAGGACCCGGCCGCAGCCGAGGCATCCATACCGATCGTCGCGTCGAACTCGGTGAACTGTCCGTTGAGCGCCAGTGTGGTCTGCGAACCTCCGGTGAAACCAAGGCCCTTCGCGTATGTGACGCCTCCCAGAGAAATCGGATTGCCGGCGCCGTCCTGGTTGACCTGCACGGTCCCGGTCGTTCCGGAACTCGCCAGCGAGCCGGCGGGAGTGACGCCGTAGCCGGAGTAGTCCAGGGCGGTCGGAGTGTCCACCGTCGCCGCCTGGCCAAACAGGGCCTGCTGGGCGAACTGCGTCGGTGTGAAGCCCGACGGGGTGATATTCGATCGGAGCAGGTTCAGGTCGACCCCGTTGACAGCGTTGTCACCGTTGAAGTCACCCTGCATCCAGTTGGCGTTTGTGGTGTCGTAGTTGGCGGCGAGCGTCTGGAAATCCGCAAAGTTGACGACGCCATCGCCATTGGAATCGCCAGCAGGCAGGAACGAAGAGAGCAGACCATTATACTTCATCCCGCCGATCTGGGAGACAGTCGGGAACATCCCCCAGAAGCCCCAGATGCTGGAGGGGCCGTCGAGCTGATAAGCGTTGAAGAGCTGGCCGCCTCCCTGGCTCCACGTGCTCATCATTTCACGATACAGTGCATACATACGTGGATCAGACTGAGCCTGACTCATGACGGCGAAGTTGGCGCCATTAGTGCCTGGCATCAGCCCCTGTCCGCCCTCGTAGGCGACCATCGGGACGCCATACTGCTGGTCGAGAGCGGCATCGGTGTGGACCTGGGAACCCCACCAGCCGTTCAGGTTATTCTGGAGGTCGGAGAAGAGCTGATCGAGGGTCAGATTCGGGGTGTTCGAATCCCCACCGTCGAGGTAGGGAGCCACCGCCTGAGCGTAGATATACTTCGAGGGTGTGCCGAACTTCTGCTGGATGAACTGGAGTTCGTAGGTCTGAAACTGATCCCAGGCAAACTGTCCGCCGAGGATCGGTCGCACTCGAGAGGTCGCGGTGCCGAAGACCTGGTTGAAGATCTGGCCGTCCACGACCGTGGAGTACGCCGCCTGGTCGGCCACCTGCTGGTACTGGCTCAGGGAATGGTCGATGACCGGGTTGGAGGCTGCGATACTGGCGACCTGCGAATACGCTGCGAAGCCGTAGTTCCAGATCTCGTTGCTGTACTCGACGTAGACATTCAGGCTCGGGTTGAGCTGGGAGTGGATGAGCTGAGCGAGGCTCTGGACGAACTGTGGCGTCGCCTCCGCTGGAATGTTAATCCACATGTCCTTGTGCGCTGCATTGGCGAGCGCGATCATGTCCTCGTAGGGGACACCACCGGAACCGTCCGTGATCAGGGCCGTTGGCTGGACGCGGTCGGACCAGTTGGCGACCGTTGAGTTGTTGGTGCTGCCCCAGTTCATGAAGCGGATGTCGGAGAACGGGGCGAGCGCCTGGAGGAACTGCGGAGTGTACATCGGCTCGGAGGTGGTTCCGTTGCCGTAGCCGGGCAACATGAAGTGGAAGTTATCCATGGGGTCCGAGGCGTTGAGCCCCGACATCGTCAGGTCGACCTGGCCGCTGTTGGCCGCGGGGTTGACCAGCACCGTGCCGGTCGTGACACCGTTGGAAACCGTCAGGGTTCCGACCAGTTGCCCGGCACCGCTGAAGGAGGGGGTACCGGCACCCGTGAAGCTGAACTCGTAGTAACCAGCGGGATAGCCCGCGGTCAGAATACTGATCGAGGGGGTGCCCGACGTCGGGTAGCCGTCGGCGGTCAGTGTGGTGACGCCCTGGCCATCAAGCTGCCAGGTCCCCATGAGGTTGTGCAAGTCCGTCCAGATCGGGTCGTTGTTATACCATTGATTGCTCTGAAGGTTAACCCCGACCGCGAGCCCGGAGAGGACCAACCGGGGCTCGAGGCCTTCGGCCGTCGGCTGGAAGCGGGCCCGTCGCGAGGAATTTCGCCGCCTTCGCAGTTGCTCAACAAATCGCATGCATCGTCCCTTAAAATGCAGGTCCAAGGTTGCTGCCCCAGCGGCGTGCTCGCTCCGGGGTGAGGGATCCCTCGGCGGGCGCGACGCCGGCCGTTTTGGGCCAGTCGCACACAGGCACGGGGCAGGGCGCGCAGCCCGATCGGGTCAGCGGCCCTCGCAGATTCTCCTGGTGCCTCGTCGTCTGATCTCGTCGCCGACGTCCCGACCGCCACCATAGACAGCGTCGAGGCGTCCTTACTGCTTCACCCAACGAACGGAAAACCGATCCAGCGTCTCTGGGGCCATTGACCGTCACCGGCTAACCCCACGATCCGCTCGCGCTCCTCGCCCCACGGAAGAGCCCGCCCCCTGGCATCACCTCGCACGCGACCCGCGCGGCGAGGCAACACCCCCCGTCGCTCGACCTCCACATCGCCGTGACAAACACCATCCAATGGTGACGACACCAACGTCTGACTTCATCATCGCAAAAGTAGATAAGCAATCGAGCGATCGTGGAAAATAACGCATTGATTGTGCGTTGGCAAGCGGTCGCCGTCGGAAAATGACTCCGGCTTCTGGACCGTCGGGGGTAGGTGCTACGAGCCGCTGGCGGGAGACGGGATGGAGTGTCAGGTTGGGCGGGCTTCCGGAGCGAACCGGGAGCGGTCGGTGATGGTCCAGCCCCCACCACCAGACCGATTCGGGACCCTTTCCGGGAGACCCATCACGGGGACCGGGCGGCGCCGGGCCCTATCCGGGCGTGGATGGCCGGGGATAGAATGCGAGAGTCGGCCGGCTCGCGGCTGGCTGGGCCGGAGGCGTCGCCGGCGCGGCCGGTCCCGGACGTGTCGGCGACGGCCCCGGGCCCGGGATTCCCGGTGGCCGCCCCTTCCTGGAACGCGCGACCCGGGCCGGGCGTCCAATCATGATGATGTCGCGGACCCCCGACGATCTGAGCCTGGTGGAGGCCTGCCGGTCCGGTCGGACCGAGGCCTTCGGGCTGCTCGTCCAGCGGTATCAGGACCGGCTCTACCCGACGATCGCACGGGTGGTCGGATCGGCGGGGGACCCCGAGGACATCCTCCAGGACGCGTTCGTCCGCGCGTTCGAGAAACTCGACCAGTTCCAGGGGGACAGTTCGTTTTACACGTGGATCCACCGGATCGCGGTGAATCTGGCCCTGTCGGGGCACCGGCGACGGCGAGTCCGAGCGGCGGCGCCGCCGGCGAACCGTCGCGAGGCGCCCCGGGGTCTGCACCCGGCCGACGAGTCGGTCGAGGCGGACCCGGCCGCTCCGCTCGAGCGGGCCGAGCAGCAGCGATTCGTCGCCGCCGCCCTCGACGAACTGAGCCCCGAGCACCGCGCCGTCGTTGTTTTGAAGGACTTCGACGGCCGGAGCTACGAGGAGATCGCCGAGACCCTGGGGATCCCGGTCGGGACGGTTCGGAGCCGACTTCACCGGGCTCGTTGCGAACTGCGAGATCGGCTCCGTCCCCTGGTCGACGAACCCCGACCGGCGCGGCAAGGGGCGACCTCCGGCCCCTGAACGACCCGGCGTACCCGGCGGGCACGAGGCCCGAGACGACTCCCGCGGCCCAGGCCCCATTCCCCGAAGACCATCCTCATGATCCTCGAAGATGAATCGATCCTGAGTGCCTACCTCGACGGCCGACTCGGCCCCGAGGAGCGGCACGCCGTCGAGTCGGCCCTGCTGGAGAACTCCCGACTCGCCGACGACCTGCGTGGTCTCGCCGCTGTCCGCGACCTGCTCGCCGGACTGCCGAGGGAGGCCCCACGCAACCTTGAGGGGCGAGTCCTCCGGCAAATCCGCCGGCGGGCGATGCTCGGAGTCGCCCGGGGCGCCCTCGCCCGGGGGCCGGTTCGCGCTGCGGCGGTCGTCACCATTGCTGCCGGACTGATGGTGTCGCTCATGATGCCCTGGATGCTCCCGAGGCCTGACCATCGGGGGGCTCCGGAGTCGAAGGGCTCTCACCTGGCCGACCTCGCCACCCACAAGGCACCGCCAGGGCCCTCCGATCCACGATGGCCGGCCTTCGCGCACCCCCGGATCGAGCAAGGCCGGGCCGCCCAGCCGCGTGACAACCGCCCCACACCCGCCCCGGTTGAGTCGTCCGGCGCCGGCCGCGACGAACTTGCTCACGTTCGGGAGTACCTTGAGCATCCCGGACTTCGCCAGGTCTTCCTCGTGACCGACCCCGGCGACGGCTCCGACGAGCGCAGGGTCGCCAGCATCGTCGAGGAAACCACCCGGTATAACTTCTACAAGATTACGGTGGCGCAGGGGATCGCG
>DAHZZC010000829.1 GCA_027435495.1 Planctomycetales bacterium | reverse complement strand
AAGGAATACGAGGACAAGGTCGCGCGGGCCGAGGAGCGCGCCTGCGAGCTGGAATACGAGATCTACGCCACGCTCCGCGACCGGGTCTCGGCGGAGGCGCCCCGGCTGATCCAGGCCGGCGGCGTGCTGGCGCAGGTCGACCTGTTGACCGCGCTGGCCGAGATGGCCGCCCGGCACGGATACTGCCGCCCCGAGATCGTCGCCGAGCCGGTCTTCGAGGTCGAGGCCGGACGGCATCCGGTCCTCGACGCGGTCCTCCGACCCGGCGACTTCGTCCCGAACGACGCCCGGCTTGGTCCCGACTCGGGGATGCTTCTCCTGATCACCGGCCCAAACATGGCCGGCAAGAGCACCTACATCCGCCAGGTCGCGCTGATCGCGATCCTGACGCAGATCGGCAGCTTTGTCCCAGCGCGTCGGGCTCGGATCGGGATCGTGGATCGGCTCTTCGCGCGGGTCGGGGCCACCGACGAGCTGAGCCGGGGCCAGAGCACGTTCATGGTCGAGATGACCGAGACGGCCAACATCCTCCACAACGCGACGCCGAGAAGCCTCGTCATCCTCGACGAGATCGGCCGGGGCACCAGCACATTCGACGGGATCTCGCTTGCCTGGGCGACCACCGAGCACATCCACGACGCGATCGGATGCCGGACCCTCTTCGCCACCCACTATCACGAGCTCGTCGAACTGGAGAAGACGAAGCCTCGCCTTCGAAACGCGAACGTCGCTGTCCGCGAGAGCGACGGTCAAATCGTCTTCCTGCACCGGATCGTCCCGGGCGGAGCCGACCAGAGCTACGGCATCCACGTCGCCCGTTTGGCTGGCGTCCCGTCGCCAGTGGTCGACCGAGCCCGAGAGATCCTGGCGTTCCTCGAGAAGCAACACGGCCCCGACCCCGGCGCCGTTCCTTCGGGAGCGACCGAAGCGCCGATCCGTCGGAAGGTCAAGACGGGCCGCGCCCTGGCCGGAAGCCTCTTCGCATCGCTTCCCGACCCACTCCTGGACGAACTCCGCCACGTCGACCTCGCCACGCTGACCCCCGACCAGGCCCTTGACCTGGTTCGCCGGCTCCGCGAGCTGGCGGATTGACCCGACGACCCCCTCGCGTCCGCATGCGACGGCGTCTCGCGGAGCGTCAGGACCTCGAGAAGCCATCATCGAATCGTCAGAGGCCATTTCCTATCAAAATGGGCGAGATTCCAGAAAAGTTTCGCGATTTCGCCAGGCGCATCCAATCGCCCTTGACGCCCGGAGGCTGAGCCGTCACCATGACCTCCCTCGGATAGGGTCATCAGGATGAGGACATCAGCTTTCCGGGGGCGAATCGACATGGAAGTCGGGCGAATTGGGGTCCGCGCGGGCGTTGGTATCCTGCTGGCGATCGGGTGTCACCTCACCACGACCAGACCGGCCCACGCCGATCCGCTCTACACGGCGATCGACCTCGGCACCGGCACCCCGACGTTCGGCAACGGGACGGTCACCGGCTCGAACGGCCAGACCTACGCCTTCAACTCGGTGACAAACGCCCTGCCCTCCGGTGCAGGTACGGGGCCGGGCATTCCGGTTCCCATTGCGCCGCAGGTCGGGTGGCCGATGACCTATGGCAATCCCAACTTCGCCTTCAGCCATTCCCAATTGACCGCGATGAACGCCCAGGGACTGGCCGCCGGGATCGATACCTACGGCGTCGCCGGCCACCTGGTAAATGCCGAGACGTTCATCACGCAGAGGCAGCCGGATGGTAGCTGGGGACACCCGATCGGGATGTGGCAGGGTGCCTGGACCATGGATGGGATGGGAAGCCCCGACGTCCAGATCCTCGGCGTCGCCTCCAACGGCCAGGTCCTCGGCATCGGCCAGCCCAACCCCTACGGGCCTATCTGGCCGCAACTTCTACTCTATGATACCCACACGAACGCCCTCACAAACCTCTCGACCCTCCCGAAACTGATCAACGGACTCCCCTCGTCACCCCTGTTGCCCGGGTCCGCACAGTTCGATAATCAGGGCAGGATCCTCGTGCAGACGAGCGGGGGCTACCAGGGACCGGGCCACGAGCTTCTGCTCGTTCCCCAGGGCACCCCCGGCAACGAGGTCGCCGCGCCCGAGCCTTCGACCTGGCTCCTCTTCGCGATCCTGGCCGGCGCCGGGTGGGCGCGAGGCCGGTTGCGAACCGTCTCTCGTCGCGAAGAGCCCCGACACGATCGCTCGGAAGAACGCGGCTGATCGCGATCCTGGACCGCTTGCCTCGACTGAGAGGCTGTGAAAGAATCAATTCCAGATGACAGATTCAAGATTCCAGATGGATGTAAGTCTCAGGGCAGCAAGGCATTCCATTCATGGAATCTGGAATTTTCCATCTGATTCTTTCACAAACTCTGAGGGGCCAGCACGGGCGACGTCTACTTCGGGTCTGCGGTGGGGTTCGACGACGGAGGCGGGGCAAAGGCGTTCTCTCGCTCCAGTGGGAGCTGAAAGCCGTCGGCCACGCGGGTCATGTAGTGACACCGGCTCGCCCACCAGATGACGTCCAGGGCCCGCTCGCGCCCGAAGTGGGCGACCAGACGGTTGCGGTCCTCGTCATCGATCGCCCACGGCGACTTCGAGAGCTTCTTCGCGAAGAAGAACGCGGCACGATCACTTGCAGGTAGCGCTCCCCAATCCCTCGATGCGAGGAGACGGGTCCGTTCTTCGAGAGCTTTCTGATCCAGGCCCGCGACCGCGAGCAGCATTTCGCAGTGGCCCATTCAGTAGAAGCAGTGGATCGTGCGGGTCACGATCCAGAACAGGCTCTCCTCGAAGACCCGATTCTGGTCGGCCTCCTCCCCGAAGGCGCGCGTACAGGCCGACCAGGCCGCGGCCAGCTCGGGCTGGTAGCCCAGGCAGACCAGTGACCACCGAATGCGGATGGGGCTCTTGGGTTTCGGGTATCCGTCGGGGAGCCGGCCCAGGACCTCGTCGTACGTCGGCACCCGCACGCGGCCCTGGACCATCTTCTGGTCGCGAAGGCCCCGCTGCAAGGCGTCGAAGTCGAACTCCTGCCACGCGGGGTCGTCCACCTTCGTGGGCTCGGCCGGCCCGTGCCGGTCGGAAGGGTTGGCGCGAGCGGGGACCGTCGGCTTCGGTGCACTGGGGTCGAATTCCACGTCGAGCGGCGGCAGCGGCCCTCCTTCCTCGGGGGCGATGCCCAGCCCGAGGATCAGTCGGTCCTGGAAGTTCGCCGCCGAGATCAGCAAGACCATCGCAACGAGCTTCTCGTCGCCGTAGGCCGCCTTCAGTTCGGCGACCTCGGCGTCGGTGACGAGCGAGGCGTCGCCGGTCATCTGTCGGGCGAATCTCAGGGCGTCGCGCTCGCCCTCCGGCCAGTGATCCGGCCCGGCCTTCAGGTCGGCGATCTCCGCCTCAGAGATTCCCGCGCGTCGCAGGTCGGCCTCGGCGGCCGCCCGGGCGTACTCGCAACGGTTCGCGTCGGCCGCGACCCACCGCATCTTGCCGCGGAGGGACGGGCCGAGCGGGCTCTTCGTCCGG
>DAHZZC010000828.1 GCA_027435495.1 Planctomycetales bacterium | reverse complement strand
CGGAGGCCGACGACGAGCAGTGCAACCAGCACGATCGAAAATATCAGGATCATCCGGGTCAGGACTCGCATGGCGACGATCTTACGCGACCAGTGGCCCGTCCCGCGAGGGATCCGTCAAAATGGGACCGCCCGGTTGCGGCGAGGCTCCCGCCGTGGTTTCATCGTGTTCGCGAAGGGCGGCCGGGGTGATCGAGATGCCTCACGCCTCCGATTCAGGCCAGGAGAGCCCCCATGCACATCGGCGACGCGACCCCTTCTCTCACCCCAGCCCAGCATTCGGGCGCCTGGTGGCGGCAGTTAAACGGATATCAGTGGTTCGTCTTCCTCGTCGCCTCGCTCGGCTGGCTCTTTGATACGATGGACCAGCAACTCTTCACTCTCGCCCGCGCCTCGGCGGTACGGAGCTTGCTGGCGATCCCTCCCGGCGACACCTCGCAGCAGGGCCGGATCGACCTGTACGCCGGATATGCCACCTCGATTTTCCTCATCGGATGGGCGACTGGCGGGATCGTCTTCGGCATCCTGGGCGACAAGATCGGCCGTGTCCGCACCATGGTCCTGACGATCCTCAGCTACTCCGCCTTCACCGGGCTGAGCGCCCTGTCGACTAACGTCTGGGACTTCGCACTCTATCGATTCCTGACCGGCCTGGGCGTCGGCGGGCAGCTCTCGGTGAGCGTCGCTCTGGTGGCCGAGGTCATGTCCGATCGAGCCCGGCCGATGGCCCTGGGCTCGCTCCAGGCGCTCTCAACGGTCGGCAACATCTCGGCGGCGCTGATCAACATCGTGCTGGGGAAGATCGAGCAGACCGGTGCCATCACGGCCTGGCGGGTGATGTTCCTGGTGGGGATGATTCCTGCGCTACTGGTGATCCCAATCTTTTTGAAGCTAAAGGAACCCGAGCGCTGGAAGGCCGCTGTGAAGGAGACGGCCGACGGCGAGACGAAGCCGAAGCTGGGCTCGCTGGCGGAACTCTTCGGCGACCCGAGATGGCGGCGGAACGTGATCGTGGGGATGGTCCTGGCGTTCGCGGGGGTGGTCGGGCTCTGGGGGATCGGGTTCTTCAGCTACGACCTGGTTGACGCGGTCTTCCGCGACCACTTCCAGAAGCAGGGGATGGCTCCCGAGGAGATCTCCGGCCACCTGACCTTCTGGAAGGGGATCACGTCGCTGGTCCAGAACGCCGGCGCGTTCTTCGGAATCTACGCCTTCGCCTACCTCGGGCAGTGGCTCGGCCGACGCCCGGCCTTTGCGATCTCGTTTGTGCTGGCTGCCGCCTCGACGATCTTGACGTTCTGGGCCCTCGATTCCTTCTGGCAGATCTTCGTCCTGATCCCGATCATGGGCTTCTGCCAGCTCGCCGTGTTCGGCGGCTACGCAATCTACTTCCCCGAGCTGTTCCCGACCCGGCTGCGCAGCACGGGCGTCTCGCTCTGCTACAACGTCGGCGGCCGGCTGGTCGCGGCAGGCGGCTCGTCGATCAAGGGGCTGATGACCAATACCGTGTTCAAGGGGTTCGCCGAGCCGATGCGGTACTCGGGCATCGCCATGTGCGCCGTCTTCGCTGTCGGGCTGCTCGTGCTGCCGTTTGCTCCCGAGACGAAGGATCAACCGCTGCCCGAATGACCGGGCCGGCCGCCGCTCGCGGCCGGATACCCGATCTGCCCGATCTCAACGCCGGTACTGCTCGTCGCTCACATGTTCCAGCCAGTCGACCACCTTGCCGTCGAGCGCCTCCTGGATGGCGATGTGGGTCATGGCGGTGGTCGGCGCGGCTCCGTGCCAATGCCTCACGCCCGGCGGGAACCAGACCACGTCGCCCGGGCGGACCTCCTCGACCGGTCCGCCCTCGCACTGGACCCATCCGCAGCCGGAGGTGACGATCAAGGTCTGGCCCAGCGGATGGGTATGCCAGGCCGTCCGGGCCCCGGGCTCGAAAGTGACTCTCGCCCCGGCCGCTCGCGCCGGGGCCTTCGGCTGGAACAAAGGGTCGATCTGGACCGTGCCGCTGAACCAATCGGCCGGACCCTTCGCGGTAGGCTGCGAGCCGACTCTCGTGATCTCCATCTTTTCCTCCGGTCTCTTGGTGGGACGGGCCTCGGCGTGCGCCCGTCGGATCGCTGCGACCGCCGGCAGGTTGCCGACGGTCGCCACGAAGATTCGGCGAGAGAGGGGCCGGGGCGCGGCCTTCGATCTCAATCCAGGTCCCTGTTCCGACGGGGAGTTCATCGACCGCCCTCTCCTGGCCGT
>DAHZZC010000827.1 GCA_027435495.1 Planctomycetales bacterium | reverse complement strand
CAGCGGCTCCAGCAGTTCGCCCACCAGGCTGCATCAATCGTCGAGTACCTGGTCCGAGATCATCCCGGAAGGCGTGCGATGGGAGCCTTCCTGACCGATCGACTCGCGCGATCCCATCCCGAGGCGGCTTTTCTCCGTCACTTCGGCCGGGACGAGTTGGCCCTGCTCGACGACTGGCGAGGTTGGGTCGCAAGTCGCGGGATCGGCCCCCACCTCCCGCCGTCGTCCCAGCATCGCGAGGCGATCGTCGGGCGAGTGCTACCCGTTCTCCGCGATCCTGGAGCAAGTCTCGAGGACCGAATCCTCGCCCTCCGATCGTGGGCCGTCGAGGGCCACGCGATCGGCGCCGAGGGGGTGATTCCCCTTCTCGACGAGCCCGGCACGATCCCGAAAGAGGAAGCGATCTGGGCCCTGCGAATGGTCTCGGGGATGACCTGGGGCGACGAGCCGGGGCGTTGGCGAGACTGGTACAAGGGACTTCCCGACGATTGCCGGAATGCCTCCGAGCTTATCGGTGGGGACCTCAGCGCCTAGAATAGGAATCCCGAGTCGGTCAGCACGATGGACACCAGGAGGACGGCGGGGCCGGGATGCCTCGCGGCGTTCGGATGCAAGGTGATGATGCCGAGGCCCGTGATCCCGGGCCGCTCTCGATCTTCTGCGAGCCCGTCCGATCGTGGTTCGAGGCGACGTTCGCCGAGGGCCCGACGCCCGGACAGACTCTCGCCTGGCCGGCGATCGCGGCCGGTCAAAATGTCCTGCTCATCGCGCCGACCGGGACCGGAAAGACGCTCGCCGCCTTCCTCGCGGTGATCGACCGGCTGGTCCGAGAGCACCTCGCCGGGACCCTTGCGCCAGGGCTCCGATGCCTTTATGTCTCGCCGCTCCGAAGCCTCAATTACGACATCGAACGCAACCTCGCCGCGCCCCTGGAGGGGGTCGCGCACCGGCTCGATTGTGTGGCGAGCCCAATCAAGGTCGGCGTCCGGACCGGGGATACCTCAGCCTACGAGCGCCGGAAGCTCCGCGACGATCCGCCGCATATCCTCATTACCACGCCCGAGAGCCTCTCGCTGCTGCTCAGCCAGGAGGGATGGCGCGACCACTGGCGAAGCCTCGAAACCACGATCATCGACGAGGTCCACGCACTCGCCCCGACCAAGCGCGGCGCTGACCTCGCCGTCTCACTCGAACGGGTCGCGGCCCGGGCGCGACGTGATCCGAGTCGAATTGGACTCTCGGCAACCTGCCGGGCCGATGAAGCCATCAACCGGTTCCTGTTCGGGACCTCACGAGACTCCACGGGACTCTTGGCGCCCCCGCCACCCGGCTCTCCCCCCACGGAATACGAGGTCGAAAGCCTTATCGAACCCGGCGAAGTCCCGCATCGCGGGCTCAGCTATCGCCGGCTCCTCCGTCGACTTCGCAAAAGGATCGACACCAACCGGACCACCGTCGTCTTCGCCAACACCCGGGCATGCGCTGAAAAAATCACTCATGATCTCAAGTCTCGAAATGAGGATGTTCCCATCATTGCCGCGCATCATTCGGCGCTCGACGCGGCGCGTCGGCGGGCGATTGAGGCGGGGCTGAAGTCGGGCGAGCTTCGTGCCGTGGTGACGAGCACGAGCCTGGAGCTGGGCGTCGACATCGGGACGGCCGACCTGACCGTGCAGGTTGGACTGCCGGGCGGTGTGGCGCGTTGTGTGCAGCGGGTTGGGCGGTCGGGGCATCGTCGCGGGGCGGCCTCGCGCGGGTTGTTGATGGCCGCGACGCCCGCGGAGCTGGTCGGTGCCGCGATCACGGCGAGGGCGGCGCGCGAGGGACGCGTCGAGCCGCTCCCGACCATCGCGACGCCTCTCGACGTCGTCTGCCAGCAGCTTGTCGGCATGGACTGCTCGGGCGAGCAGTCGGTCGACGCGGCCTTCGAGCTGATCCGGAGCGCCGGGCCGATGGCCGGGCTCTCTCGTGAAGATTTTGAGGCATGTTTGACCTTTCTGGCGGGCGAGCTGAGTGCGCCCGCGGGGGCGTTCGAGCCTGAGCCGGGGGCGGCGCCTCGGTGGACGGCGCCTCGAATCTGGCGGCGGAACGGATGGTTCGGCGTCCGGAATGGGCGGGTCGTCCGGTGGTTCCGGTCGAACGTCGGGACGATCGCGACCGAGGAATCGGTCCGGGTGCTGGTCGACGGCCTTGCGATTGGGACGCTGGAGGCGGCCTACGCCGACCGGCTGACGCCCGGCGATCGGTTCGTGCTGGACGGCCGAGCGCTTGAGGTCTCGCGGATGGAGGGCGGGATCGTCCACGCGAAGGCGACCGGCGGCGAGCCGAACCTGCCGCGGTGGACCAGCGACCGGCCCTCGCTTTCGTCGGAGCTGGCGGGCGAGCTCGCGGCCTTTCGCACCTCGGTGGCCAGGCGGATCGGCGAGGAGGGGCCGGACGCGGTCCGCGATCGACTCGCCGAGGAGCTTCGCCTTACGCGCGACGCCGCCGCGGTCATTGTCGAGCTGATCGAGGCGCAGGATCGCGTGAGCGAGGTCCCGACGGCCGAGGGCGCGCTCGTCGAGGAAACTCCGGCGCCCGACGGTTCCGGGCTCGTCTATACCTTTCACGTCCCGCTGCATCGGGCGGCGTGCGAGGCCCTGGCGCGGGCCGTGGGGGCCCGACTCGGCAGGCGGTTCGGACGCAACCTCCACGTCGCCATCGCTGATCTCGGCTGGTCGATTCGACTGCCGATCGAGGGAAACGGACTCGAACCCGCCGAGATCACCCCCCTGCTCCATTCCGATCGGCTCGACGTCGATGTCCTCGAAGGGCTGGACCGCGGCGAGCTACTGGCTCGTCGGTTCCGGCACGTCGCGGCGAACGCGCTGATGGTCCTGCGAAACCCGGAGCCAGGACGTCGCGTTCGGGTCGGCGGGATGAACTGGGTGGCCGCGCGACTCTTCCCGATGGTTCGCGCCGCCTGCCCCGATCACCCGTTGATCCGCCAGACTCGTCGCGAGGTCCTTAACGAGTTGCTCGACGTCCCGGCCGCGGCGCGGTGGCTGGCGACGGGTCCGTGTCTCCGATTTCGGCGTCTCT
>DAHZZC010000826.1 GCA_027435495.1 Planctomycetales bacterium | reverse complement strand
GAGGGTATGCAGTTCGACAAGGGTTACCTCAGCCCGTACTTCGTCACCAGCACCGCGACAATGGAGGTCGTCTTCGAGGATCCGCTGATCCTGCTCCACGAGAAGAAAATCAGCAGCCTTCGCGAGATGATCCCGCTTCTGGAAAAGGTGGCGCAGTCGGGACGACCGCTCCTCATCATCGCCGAGGACCTGGAGGGCGAGGCCCTGGCGACCCTGGTCGTCAACAAGCTCCGCGGCATCCTCAACATCTGCGCCGTGAAGGCCCCCGGCTTCGGCGATCGCCGCAAGGCAATGCTAGGCGACATGGCCGTACTCACCGGCGGTACGGTCATCAGCGAGGACCTGGGGTTGAAGCTGGAGAACTTGCAACTGAACCAGCTTGGCCGCGCCAAGCAGGTGAAGGTCAACAAGGACAGCACGACCATCATCCAGGGCGAGGGGAAGAAGCCCGAGATCCAGCGCCGGATTGACCAGCTCCGCCGCCAGATCGAGGAGACCGAGAGCGAGTACGAAAAGGAGAAGTTCCAGGAGCGACTGGCGAAGCTCTCCGGTGGCGTGGCGCTGATTCGGGTCGGTGCCCCGACCGAGGCCGACATGAAGCAGACCAAGGCGCGGATCGAAGATGCCCTCCACGCGACTCGTGCCGCGGCCGAGGAAGGGATCGTCCCTGGCGGCGGAACGGCCCTGCTCCGCGTGGCCCCGGCCGTCCAGCGGGCTCATGAGGAACTCACCGGCGACGAGAAGCTCGGCGCGGCGATCGTCCTCCGGGCCCTGGAAGAGCCGGCGCGGCACATCGCCTCGAACTCCGGCCACGATGGCGCCGTGATCGTCGAAGAGATTCGGAACCACGAGGGTGCCATCGGCTTCGACGCCAACACCGGCCAGTTCGTTGACATGTTCCAGGCCGGCATCATCGACCCGACCAAGGTGACTCGATCGGCGCTCCAGAACGCCGCTTCGATCGCCGGGCTGATGCTGACGACCGAGGCCATGATCACGAACATCAAGGACGACGAGAAGGACAATGCCCCGAGGGTCGAGGGCTCGGTCCGCTGATCCGGCGCCTTCCTTGGGGCGGGCCTCGGCCGACGATCGGGACAATCCCGACGGCCGGTGCCCGCCCCGAACATCCCCCGCGATTTCACGTTTCGGCATCCGGAGGGATATGATACTGGAAGGGGAGTGCCGGATTCCCCGGCTGGCTCGCCCCACGGGCACGCCCGCCGCACCCCATTCGAACCATTGAGACGCCATGCCGATGGCCGCCACGAAACGCGATTATTACGAGGTGCTCGGCATCGGCCGGGAAGCCTCCGCCGAGGATATCAAGAAAGCCTATCGACAACTGGCGCTCAAGTTCCACCCGGACCGCAACCCGGGCGACGAGGAAGCCCCGAAGAAGTTCAAGGAAGCCGCCGAAGCCTATGAGGTCCTCTCCGACCAGGAGAAGCGGCAGCGGTACGACCGATACGGCCACGCTGGCCTCAACGGCACCGCCTTCCATGACTTCAATTCCACCGACGACATCATGTCGGCCTTCTCCGACATCTTCGGCGGAGGACTGTTCGGCGACCTCTTCGGCAACCGGCGCCGGGGCCCGAGACCCGGTCCCGACCTGCTCCTGAAGATCGAGATCGAACTCCTGGAAGCCGCACGCGGGACCACGCGGACGATCGACGTCAAGCGGCAAGACTTTTGCGGCGAGTGTAACGGCTCGGGTGCCCGCAAGGGTACCGTCGCGACCACCTGCAACTACTGCGGCGGCCGAGGCCAGATCGTCCAGACCCGCGGTTTCTTCCAGGTCGCCACGACCTGCCCCGCCTGTGGCGGGGAGGGCGTCCGGATTACCGACCCTTGCCCCGGCTGCAAGGGGGCAGGTCGCGTCCCCACCACGGTCAAGCTCCAGGTGAACATCCCCCCCGGTATCGAGAGCGGGATGTGGCTCCAGCAGCGGAACCAGGGCGAGCTGGGTGACGTCGGGGCACCGCGAGGAAATCTCCGGGTCCAGGTGCAGGTCAAGAAACACCCATTCTTCGAGCGGCGGCGGAACGACCTGTATTGTCAGGTCCCGATCAGCTTCGCCCAGGCAGCCCTCGGCGCCGAGATTGATGTCCCGACCCTGGACGGTCCCGACCACCTGAACGTCCCCCGAGGGACGCAAAGTGGTGAAATGCTCCGCCTGAAGAGTCGAGGGATGCCCGACATTAGCGGACGAGGTCGTGGTGACGAACTGGTCGAGGTCGTGGTCGAGACCCCCACGCATCTGACCGCCCGCCAGGAGGAATTGCTCCGCGAGTTCGCCGAGATCGAGCACAAGCAGGTGAGCCCCAGGCGGAAGAGTTTTTTCGAAAAGCTTCGCGACTACTTCACCGAGGAGGCCGAGCCGGGGGAAGAGCACGACGATTGATCGATCTCCCCGAGGGCGATCGGCCGACGCAATCTCCACCATCGTGACGGACCCGCCCGGCCCATCCGCGACCAGCCGTAGAGAGAAGAGGAGCGATTGATGACGGATCCCCACTCTGACCGCGAGCAGCCCGGCCCCCCCGACGATCGGCGATCCAACGAGGCGGGCCCGGCCACGGGCGACGCGGACGCCGACGCGAGCGACCCGATCGTTCGGCTCACCCAGGAGCGCGACGATTACAGGGATCAGGCGCTCCGCGCCCGCGCTGAGTTTGCGAACTATCAGAAGCGGTCGAAGCAGCAGGCCGACGCCGACCGCGTTTATGCTGTCGGCTCGCTGGCGAAAGATATCCTTGACCCCCTCGACAACCTCGTCCGAGCCATCGAACACCTGCGAGCCTCGGGGGTCGAGGGGATCAGTTCGGGCCTGGAGATGGTGCAGCGGCAACTCCTGGAAGTTCTCGCCAAGCACGGGGTCGAACCGATCGAGGCGATGGGTCAGCCGTTCGACCCCAACCTTCACGAGGCGCTAATCCAGCAGCCGACAGCCGGTCATCCCGAAGGAATCGTCGTCAACGAGCTGAGCAAGGGTTACCGGATTCGCGACCGCGTCCTGAGGCCGAGCAAGGTGGCCGTCTCGTCCCGGGCCGCCCAGGGCTGACGCATCACGGACACCGCCAAGGATCAATCCGATGCCGACCTACGACTATATCTGCGACGACTGCGGCCACGAGTTCGAGGCCTACGAGCCAATCACGGCCGACCCACGCAAGGATTGCCCCGAGTGCCACAAGGAGACCCTCCGCCGCAAGATCGGTCCGGGGGCGGCCATCCTCTTCAAGGGCTCGGGGTTCTATCAGACCGACTATCGAAGCGAGTCTTACAAGAAAGCCGCCCAGGCGGACAAGCCGTCCGACGGGGGCGGTAAGTCGTCGAGCGATTCCTCGCCGAAGCCCGCAAGCGGCGAATCCTCGGCCCCAAAGCCGGCCGCTCCGTCCACCCCGTCCTGAGCGCAACGCCGATGATTCAGGGACGCTGCCCCATCTGCTCGAAGACCTTTCAGGCGGCCACGCTTGACGACCTGCCCGCGTTTCCGTTCTGCTCCGAGCGTTGCCGTCTGATCGACCTCGGCCGATGGGCCGATGGTCGCTATGTGATCCCCGGCCGACCGGCCCCCGCCCAGGCAGAGGCGGCCCGCGAAGACGACGACGATTCGGGCTGATCCCGACCGGCCGGTCGCTCCCGGTCCGGTCGAGATCGCCCCTCGAAGATGGGCCAATCAGCCGAGGCGATCGTCGGCCCGGCGGAGGAGATCCACAACCGGGAGTCCGTGTGGGCAGGCGGCCTGCGCGGCGGCGAGGTCGGTCCGGGCGATGTCGCGGGCCTCGGGCGAGAGGGCCTGATAGAGCTCGCGGGCCCGGGTCCGCTTGCCGTAGATCTCGTCATAGCGGAGGTAGCGGAGGATTTCGGCGACCTGAACGCCGCCGGCGGCCGGCTCGCAGTGCTGGCCACAGCCGTGGCAATACAGGTGAGCGGTCGCCTGCCGGTATTCTTCGAGCCGCTCCTGGTCGCGGATCGAGAGGACCGGATTCGAGACCGCGGCGAGGTTCTCGCGGAGCTGGTCGCGGTTGGTCATCTCGCTGACGACCGCCTGCATTCGATGTTCGGCGAAGATCGCCTTGATGGCGGCCTGGGGCTGGTTAAAACCCTTCTCGATCATCGGCCGCAGGGGCGCCGGTGCCTGATCCGGGGCCGGGAAGCTCTCGGCCCCGGCCTGCGACTTCATCGCAATCAGCCCAAGGTTCGCCTTCAAGGCGGCATCGAGGGCGCGTCGGATTGCGTCACCGTTCATTGTCCGGTAGTTATACTGGATCATGATCTGATCGATCCAGCCGCACTCAGCCGCCGCGGTGACGATTTCGGGGAGCATCTTGTCATGGCAGCTCAGGCCGCAGAAGCGGATCTTGCCCGACTTCTTCAGCTTCTCGAACGCCGCCTTGACGTCCGGGTCGGAGAACAGCGGGATCTCCTTCCCCGTGACACCGTGGAGGTAGTAGCAGTCGACATAGTCGGTCTTGAGCCGTTCGAGGCTGGCGTTGAGCCGCTGCTCGTAGGCGGCGAAGGCGCCTGGGCCGCCGATCTTGCGCCGGCTGTTCTTGGTGACGAGGTAGACGTCCTTCCGTTTCCCGGTTCGGGCGATGACCTCACCCAGAGTCCGCTCGGAGGCGCCGCCTTCGTAGCTCTCGGAGGTGTCGATGTAGCGGATGCCCGAGGCCAGTGCAGCCTGCACGAAGCTCGGCGCCACGGACCAGCTCGTCCCCATGCCGAGGGCTGGGACCTTTTGACCTGTCTTGCCGAGCGTGACCATTGGCAGGGGAGCGGGCGCCGCGGTCGCTGCACCCGATGTCGCCAACGCGGCCGAGCCGCCGGCGATCGCCGCCGTCCTGAGGAACTCGCGTCGACTGCCGCCGATCCGGTCATGATCGCTGCCGAGCATCGTGGCCGCCTTTCGTCTCGGGTGATGGGGAAACCGGCTCTCGCTCCTGAAGCGAGAATCTGCCTTATTCTGGGGATGCTGTTGGAGTGGGGTCAATCCGGTTGCGGGGAAGTCCGCCGACTTCACAGACATTAACGAAACGCCCGCCGAATCCATGCCTGGATCGGCGGGCATCATCCTACGAGTGGGTATCCTGGGCCTTTACTTGTCTTCGGGTGGAAGCGGCGGAAGTTCGATGTTGACGGGCAATGGCGGCAGGTCTTCCGGAGGAGGCGAACTGCGCCCGGTTCCGGAGTCAGAGGCTGCGCGGCCCGCGGCCCGCATGGCCGAGGCGATGCTCGAGCCGCCACCGGCTGGACCGGAGGTCAGCGTCATCTCACCGGTCGTCCCGCTTCCGGGTCGAGCCGAGGAGACGGCCGGCAAGGCTGGCCCGCCGCTTCCGCCGTTTTGCGAGAGGAATGGCTGGGTCGAGGTCGGCACGTGCGGCGGGATCGGCGTTGGGGCGGGGCCGAGCGGGCCGACAGGGGCCGGCATCGGCGGGTAGTTCGGGTCCTCGGCATTCGGCGGCGGGTTCGGCTGCGTGATGTCGCCGTTTGGCGGGCCAACCGGCGGCGCCGGATATTGCGGGCCGTCCGGCGGGATATGGAACTGGCGGTGCGCCTGCTGGATGTCACGGGCCTGGATGTACGCCTTCCTCGGGTGCGGGCCCTCGGCCACGGCGATGTTGTCGTAGGCCAGGAGCGTCCCCTTGGCTTCCTCCAGGGCGACAATCGAAATATTGTACGTCGTCTTGTACTGGGCCTCGGTCGCGACCGCCGTCGCGTACTGGCTGACGGCGTCGAGGAAGCGGTCGATTGTGATTCGACCTTCCTCGTAGTAGGCCCGCTGGGCGTCGAGCCGCTGCGCGGCGGCGGCCCGGAGCCGTGAGGCCGTCTTGAATTGCTTGTAGTTCGCGTCGATCTCGAGGAAGAACCGGGCCAGTGAGTGTGTCGTCTGGTGGACGACCTGCTGGAGATACGCCTTCGATCGCAGGAGGACCATCTGAGCCGATCGGGCGTTTGCCAGCGGATACCTCATGCCGAGCGGGGCCTGGAAAGTAAACCCGACCTGCCAGGTAATGAAATTGTTGTAATTGCCCGGGTTCTGATTGAGACCAGCGGCACGTTCGGCGTTGGCGATGACCGGGTTGAGCGACTTGAGGGTCGCACCCGTCATGACTGCCTCGGCGGTGTCGAGCTGCTGGCCGAGACCGTTGAACTGATAGAGGGCGTTGAGGCTCAACTGCGGCAGAAGCCCGTTCCGGGCGATCAGGAGTTGCAATTCCGCGACGCGGACCAGGATCTGCTGCTGGACGATATCGGGCTGAAAGCTGAGCATCTGGGCCACGCTGGAATCCCAGTCGGGCTCGAGCCGGGCCTCGGTGGGCGGCGTGACGGGGATGATCCGGCGATTGTCGGCCGGCGGCAAGCCGATCAGGTTTCGGAGCTGCCGCTCGGTGGTGATGACGTCGGAGGTCCGGGTCACGAGGTCGAGGTTGAATTGTTCGAGCCGCTGGGCCGCCTCGGCGACGTCGGCCACGGTTCCTCGTCCGACGAGAAGCTCGGCCTGCTCTCGGTTGTAAATCTCCTGGGCGAGATTGACGGCCCGGTCTGCCGCCCAGAGCTGGACGTGAGCCTGGGCAAGGTTCCAGTATTGCTGCTCGGTCGATCGGACCTCGGCCATGACCTCGGCCTTGAACCGCCAGACCGCGGCGTCAGCGTTCAGTCGGGCGATCACAATCGGGGCCCGATTGGCCTCCAGTCCGACCGGCGGACCGGCCGCCTGACCCGGCAGCGGAGCGCTACCGAGTAATGGCTGGGTCAAGGTGAGCTGAAGGTTCGTGGTATACGCCGACGGCCAGACCAGGAATGAACTGTTCTGGTAGGACCAGTTGACGTTATGCACAATCCCCATCAAGCCGCCGGTGGCATTCCGCTTCGAGAGTCCGACCTGGTAGGTCAACGAGTCGTTGACCGAGACGATCGGATATCTCGTGCCGGTAAGACTGAGCGAGCCGCCCTGGACGCCGTTGTTGAACGGCTGAATGGCGTTGCCCCAGAGCAGGCTGGTGGTGAAGGCAGTGTCAAAATTTGAGAGGGCGGTGGAGATCTGTGTCTCCAGGATCGCCGGGTCGTACACCGACTGAAGCGTTCCGGAGCCCAGTGAGCTGGCGACGCCGGCTCCTGCCCCGGTGTTGAGGGGCGTCGGCTCGAAGCCGCCGACCGGGATGCCCTGGGCACCGAAGGCAATCACACGGACGACCTCCGAATTATCCAGAGCAATCCGGATGGCTTCCGGGAGTGTCATCGGCCAGATCTCGGCGGCCTCCGGATCGTTGGTCGTTCGTGGCGGAGCCATTTTGGGCATCGACATCGATAGCGAACTGCTCAGGAGGGTGGCCTTCTTGACCTCCGAATCCTCCAGGGCGACCCGTCCCATATTGTCATGGGGGACCGGCTTGGATTCGTCGATATAGGGGAGCCTCTGGCATCCGGAGGCGAGGATCCATGTCGCGAGCAAAGTCGCCCGCGTCCATCGGTTCCTGCGTACGGTCAATCGCATGGCCAGCCGTCCTTGACTAAGATCGCCATGTGACGAGAAATGACGCCCGTCGGGCGGGTCGTGCCTCGCCTTCCCTGGCTCGGCCTCTTCCGTCGCCTGTCGCCGGACCCGCCTCGATCGGAATCGGGCGGATGCGCCCCGGTTTCGGGTGCAGTCCGGCTCCACAACTTGCCGCTCAACGCCGGGCTTCTTGGTTGCCGCCGGAAGCTTGTGAGCCCCTGGCGATCCCGCGAAGCTCCCTGACGCCGGGTCGGCGCAACCATGTCCCGTCGATCGAGATCCTTCGACTTATCGAAGAGAATCGGAAGAATCAGACGTGCGACTTGAAACGACGGGGCGGATTGTATCGATTTTTCTGGTCGGGCCTAGGCCAAAAACAGCCTGGCCCGAGTACCCCGATCACCACACTGATCTCGCCCGGTCCTCGCTCCATCAAGGGGACATCCGATCGCCCTCATTTCCCGCCGAGATGGCAAATTCGATCGAAATCCTCGCCGTGGGTCAGAGATTCCCTGGACCGTAAGGTCAACGCAAGAAGCCCTCAGGCCGCGATCCAAGCTGGGACAATCAGGCCAAAGGCGCAGCAGCGCCGACGGGTTGTGGATCCCGGCCGGTGCGGGGCCCGGGAAATTCGACGTAGGGCCGGCCGAACTTCTTCTTGAAATAGATGATCTCGCCTGGGTCAGTCCCTTCCAGCCAGTGGCCGGCGAACTGCAACGCAAATCCCCCGACGAACAGTCCGAGCGAGAGGAGGAAGAGCAACGGCGAAAGCATGATGAGGTAAATCGGGACGAAGAGCGCCCCCAGGAATGTCGGAGGGATGCCAATCATGTGCAGGACGAAGCTGGCCGGGTTCGGGTGCCGCTGGAGCCAGTGTCGGACGCGTGGATCGGGGGGAAGTGAGGGCTCGATCATCGTACGGTGTACCGCAAGGTGATGGAGAGAGCGACCCGGCCTGGCCGGTGCTGCTTGACGGTGGCTCAGCGCCCGGTTAGCCTGGCGACATTCTGCATACCGACAGGATACCACAACACGCCCGACCTGCAACGCTTGCGGTACGTCTCGGGTCGAGACTTACCGCCTCGCCGGGCATCCTCGGCCAAATCCACCGGAGAACATTGCGCGATGCCGTACGACGTCACCCTCATCCGCGGCGATGGAGTGGGTCCCGAACTGGCCGAGGCGACAAGGATGTGCATCGACGCCACCGGCGTCGCCATCAACTGGGACGAGCAGGACGCGGGCGTCGACATCATGGAGAAGGTCGGCACGCCCATTCCCGACAGTGTGATCGAGTCGTGCCGGAGAACCAAGGTCGCCCTCAAGGCGCCGATCACCACCCCTGTCGGGACCGGGTTCCGTAGCGTCAACGTCTATCTTCGCCAGGCGCTCGACCTCTACGCTTGCGTCCGGCCCTGCAAGATTTACAAGGGCGTTCGGACCTATTACTCGCATGTCCCCGTGGATATCGTGATCATCCGCGAAAACACCGAGGACCTCTATTTCGGCTGCGAGTTCGAGCAGGGCAAGCCCGAGACGGCTGAGCTGATCGCCGACATCAAACGGCTCAATGGCAAGGTTGTCCGGCCGGATTCGGGGATCTCGATCAAAGCGATCTCGATCACCGGGACGCGGCGGATCGTCAAGTATGCCTTTGAGTACGCCCGCAAGCACGGCCGGAAGAAGGTGACCTCGGTCCACAAGGCTAATATCCTCAAGTACAGCGACGGCCTTTTCCTCGAGGTGAGCCGAGAGGTCGCCAAGCAGTACCCGGACATCGAGTTCGAGGATCGGATCGTTGACAACATGTGCATGCAGCT
>DAHZZC010000825.1 GCA_027435495.1 Planctomycetales bacterium | reverse complement strand
CACCTGGGTCTTGTCGGCTACCAGCGTGACACGACACCCAGCCTCGCCCGGTTCGCCGCCCGGGGCGTCTCGTACGCCAACGCAATAGCACCGGCGCCGTGGACCTTCCCGTCGCACAGTGCGTTTTTTACCGGCCACTGGCCGTATCAGATTGACGCCCAGTGGAAGCCTCGGCTGGACACACCCGATCCGACTCTCGCGGAGTATCTCTCGGCGCGGGGCTACCAGACGGCGGGATTCGTGGGAAACACGAATTGCTGCACCTACGAAAGTGGGATTCAGCGCGGGTTTCTCCATTATGAGGACTATGCGACCGATCCCCTGGCTCTCTTCGCGCGGACAGTCCCCGGCGGCTGGCTGGTCGAGCAGGGATTGCGCCTGGCGGGCGATCGGTGGCGGGCGAAGTGGATCGGGCTTGCCGCGCGAGACGCCTCGGCGATCGACAATGCGTTTCTGGGCTGGGTCGATCGTCGACGAACCGACCGCCCCTTCTTCGCGTTCCTGAACTTCTTCGACGCGCACGACTCGTTCATTCCTCCGCCCAGGTTCGAGGGGCGGTTCGGCATTCGGCCCCGGACCGATCGCGATCACCTGGTGATCCGCGACTATGTCGGGATCGAGAAGACCGAGATCAGCGTCCGCGATCTGATGATGGTCCGCGATTGCTACGACAACTGCATTGCCTACCTCGACGAGCAACTGGGTCGACTGCTCGACGAACTGGAGCGTCGGAAGCTCCTGGATGAGACGGACGTGATCCTCACGTCGGATCACGGCGAAGCGTTCGCCGAGCACGGCGTCCTCGGCCATTCCTTCAGCGCGATGCTGGAAGAGCTGAGAGTGCCGCTGGTGATGGTTTCGCGAGAGACACCGGCGGACCGGGTGGTCTTCCATCCGGTCAGCCTCTCCGATCTGCCGGCGACGGTGGCGGATCGGCTGGGACTGGCCGAAGGATCGCCATTTCCCGGTCACTCGCTGACATCCACCTGGAAGGGATCTCCGGCGGAGTCGGCTGGGGTGAAGGTCTCTCCGGCCTTTTCCGAGCAGGCCAACCGATCGGCGCGGGCCAACGGTCATCCCGAGCCGGGCCCCGGTGGGTTTGACCCCGGATTTCAGATGTCGCTCGTGGCCTCCGCGCACCATTACCTCCGCAACGGGAAGGGCGAGGAGCGACTTTTCGACCTGCGGAACGACCCAATGGAGCTGCGGAACATCGCCGGATCGGCCGAGATCGGGCCGCTCCTGCAATCGCTTCGGGCGTCCCTCCTGACGATCCTGACCGAGTCTCCCGGGTCTGTCGCGGTCGAGGCGGCTTACCTTCGAGACTTCCGACGAGCACTCAAGGCGCAGCTCGCGGAGAGCCCGGACTCGAATCCCAATCGCGTCGCGGCGTCCCTCCGTGGCAATTGACTCACCCGCACGCCGGTCTTAAGATCCAGTTTCGGCCGGGGCCACGGCCGCCGGAAGCCTCCGACGACGCGACGATCGGCGCCGGTCGGGGGCGGCCTGGCGCGCCCCTTTCTTCCCCGGCGATCCCCAACGGCCGCGACCGGAGCGCCCCCCGACCATGAGCCAGCCCCAAGGCGTCGGTTCCATCACCAGCGTCCTCCAGGAGACCCGAGTTTTCCCACCTCCTGAGGCGTTCGCCCGAGAGGCCCACGTTGGTAGCCTCGAACAGTATGAGGCGATGTGGAACCGCGCGAAGGACGACACCGAAGGCTTCTGGGCCGAGCAGGCCCAATCGCTCCACTGGGACCGGCCCTGGGACCGCGTTCTCGACTGGAATCCCCCGTTCGCGAAGTGGTTCCTCGGCGGCCGGCTCAATGCCTCGTACAACTGCGTCGACCGCCACTGCGAGGGACCGCGCAAGAACAAGGCCGCGATCATCTGGGAAGGTGAACCGGGCGATCGCCGGGTCCTTCGCTACCAGGACCTCCAGCGCGAGGTTTCGAAGTTCGCGAATGTCCTCAAGGGGCTGGGAGTCGGCCCAGGCGACGTGGTCGCCGTCTACATGCCGCTGGTCCCCGAACTGGTCATCACCATGCTCGCCTGTGCGCGGATCGGTGCCCCGCACACGGTGATCTTCGGCGGTTTCAGCGCGGAGTCGCTTTCGGGACGAATTCAGGACTGCAAGGCCCGTGTTCTCGTGACGGCCGACGGCGGGTATCGACGCGGCAAGGTCGTCCCGCTCAAGGAAAACGCCGACGGGGCCGCCGCCGCCTGTCCGACGCTCGAAAACGTGGTCGTCCTCCGACGGACGGGTACTCCCATCGCGATGACCCCCGGCCGCGACCACTGGTGGCACGAGCTGATGGAAAACGCCTCGGCGACCTGCCCAGCCGAACCGGTCGATAGCGAGCATCCACTCTATATTCTCTACACGTCGGGATCGACCGGGAAACCGAAGGGCATCCTTCACACGACCGGCGGCTATCTCCTGGGCGCGGCGATGACCACGAGATGGGTCTTCGACCTCAAGGAGGACGACACCTACTGGTGCACCGCCGACATCGGATGGGTGACCGGTCACTCGTACCTGGTCTACGGTCCGCTGGCGAACGGCGCGACCTGCGTGATGTATGAGGGGGCGCCGAACTGGCCCGACGAGGGGCGGTTCTGGAAGATCATCGAGGATTATCGAGTCAGCATTCTTTACACAGCGCCCACGGCGATCCGGGCGTTCATGAAGTGGGGCGAGCAGTTCCCTCGCCGTCACGACCTGTCAAGTTTGCGGTTGCTGGGTACCGTCGGCGAGCCGATCAACCCCGAGGCCTGGATCTGGTATCAGCGGGTGATGGGCGGCGGTCGGTGCCCGATCGTCGATACCTGGTGGCAGACCGAAACGGGCGCGATCCTGATCTCGCCGCTCCCAGGCGCCACGCCGACGGTTCCGGGGTCGGCAACCCGGCCGCTCCCGGGGATTGTCCCGGATATCGTCAACAAGGATGGGGAATCGCTTGGGACCAACCAGGGCGGCTTCCTCGTGATCCGACAGCCCTGGCCCTCAATGCTTCGGACGCTCTACGGCGACGACGAACGATACCGGGCGCAATACTGGTCTGACATTCCCGGCTGCTATTTTACCGGGGACGGGGCGCGTCGCGATGAGCACGGCAACTACTGGATCATGGGGCGGGTCGACGATGTGCTGAACGTCGCCGGGCACCGGCTCTCGACGATGGAGATCGAGAGCGCTCTGGTGAGCCATCCGCTGGTCGCCGAGGCGGCCGTGGTCGGCAAGCCCGACGAGCTGAAGGGGCAGGGGATCTCGGCCTTCGTCACGCTCGAATCGGGTCAAAACCCGAGCGAGGCGCTTCGTCAGGAGCTTCGGGCGCACGTGGCGAAGGAGATCGGGGCGCTGGCCCGCCCGGACGAGATCCGGTTCACCGACGCCCTTCCCAAGACCCGAAGCGGCAAGATCATGCGACGACTGCTCCGCGACATCGCCGCGGGTGTCGAAAGTACCGGCGACACCACAACGCTCGAAGATCTGACCGTCCTGGCGCGGCTCCGGCAGAAGGACGACGACGAATGAGAAACGGCCGACCCCGCCGCTCATGGCGGGGTCGGCCGCTGGTCTGGCCCGTTGAGCTTCCGATCAGCCATCACCCGGCTGGTCGAGGTGCGGAGAGTACGGGCGCTGATCGATCCAGGGAGGGAAGTCGCCGTAGGTGCTGGTCCAGGTGTGAATCGATGGCCGGGTGCCGGGCGGCCTCCAGGGATGGGCCCGAGGGCCGACGCATCCCGACGAGCCCAGGACGGCCGCGAGCATCGAGAGCAGGGCGGCGGCGCGCGCGATCGATTTCATCGGACCGATCCTCCCGGACTCAAGGGTTGGCGGCGGGTGGCGCCGCTGGCGGGGAGGCCGGCATGTCCGGCGGAACAGGGGCCGCGGGAACCGGTCGCTCGTCCGAGGGCGTCGAGGCCGCCTCGCTGTTCATCGGCTGGGCGTTCGACGAGGTCGGCGTCCCCATCCGCGACGAGGCGGCCGAATCGGCCGGCGGTCCGGAATAGCTGCCGGGCATCATCGTATCGTGCGAGTAGCCCGGTTGCGGAAAGTCATCGCATTCCGAGCAGTGCACCCACGACCAGTATCCCCAGTGCGGCAGACGATGCGAGCCCTCGCCGTGGGCACATCCGAATGCCCCGGCGGCCATCGCGCCGACCATCAAGGCGTTGCGGAGCCTGACCATGCCGACATCCTTTCCCTTGCATCTCGGTCCCGAAACCTGCCCCTGAGCGGCCAAGGGCCGGAGGCATTCCCATGCCGCCGCGCCGGCGCACTCCTATCGCCGGTCGGCCCGCCATCGCTACCGTTTATCGACCAGGTTTCTCCGGTCTGATCAGCCGATCCCGCCCTGAGTTCGACCCGCGACCGCCCGATCGGTATCGCCGGCAATCTTTCCGTTTTCGATCGGCCGCGAGAAATCGGGATCGTTTTCCGGAGGATCCGCATAGTTAAAGGTGGAGGAACCG
>DAHZZC010000824.1 GCA_027435495.1 Planctomycetales bacterium | reverse complement strand
CCCGTGGAAGCCGCCCTGCATCGTCACGATCTTGGTCCGCCCCCGCTCGTGACCATAGGCCCGGGCCAGCTTGATCGCTGCCTCGTTGGCCTCGGCCCCGCTGTTGCAAAAAAAACACTGCCCGGCGGACGATCGCTCGGAGAGGGCCTGAGCGAGCTGCCCCTGGGGTTCCATGTACCAGGTATTGGGGACGTGAATCAGCCGGCCAACCTGGTCGCGAACCGCTTCCACAACCCGCGGTGGGCAATGCCCGAGCAGGTTGCAGCCCCAGCCCGGGAAGAGGTCGAGGTATCGGTTTCCTTCGGCGTCCCAGATCCAGGAGCCCTCGCCCCGGACCAGGCAGACCGGGTATCGCCTGTAGTTGCCGATCACGTAGCGGTCGAACTGGGCGATCGTCGCCTCGGTCGAGGTCTCGGCGCTTTGTTTCAAGGGAGTTTCCCCGCTTCAATTCTCAGGATTCCGGCCGGTCGCGGCCGTCGCTCGTTCGATCTGGGATCGGGTCGTGGCCCGCCGAGGTTCAGCTTTTCGCCAGGACGGCTCGTCGCCCGTGGGGGTTGGACAGCGAGTTGAGGTCCTGCCGGGCGATCTCGGTGCCGATCCCGGTGTGGGTGAAGATCTCCAGCAGCAGGGCATGTGGCAGCCGGCCGTCGATGATGTGCGTCTTCTTGACGCCGGCGTCCAGGCTGGTGAGACAGGCCTCAACCTTCGGTATCATCCCCCGGTCGATGATCCCCCGATCGATCAGGTCGCGGCAGTCCTCGACGCTCAGAGCCGGGAGGAGGCTTTCGGGGTCATCCTTATCCATGAGGATGCCCGGCGTGTCCGTAAGAAAGACCAACTTCTCGGCGCGGATTGCCTGGGCGACCGCGGCGGCGGCGGTGTCGGCGTTGACGTTGAGCAACTGGCCCTCGACGTCCTCGTCCTCGGCGAGCGATGGCAGAACCGGCACAACGCCGGCCAGGCAGTGGTTCTCGATGGGCTGGGTCTCGACCTCGGTCACCTCACCGACGAGTCCCAGGTCGATCGAGCCGCCCTCGCCATCGGCTAGGGCCAACCGACGGCCGTAGAGACATTGCAGGGTCGCCTTGTGGTGCAGACCCGAGGCCCGGCCGCCAAACTTGTTGATGTGCCGGACGATATCGGCGTTGATCTCCTCGGCCAGAACCCGCGCGACAATCTCGAGCGTCGCCTCGTCGGTGTAACGACGCCCCTTAACGAACCGGGCGGTCAGCCCCGCCTTTTCCATCGCCGCCGTGATCGCCTTGCCGCCGCCGTGGACGATTACCGGCCGCATGCCGACCGTCTGCATGAAGACGACATCCACCAGCAGGGCCCGTAGCGTCTCCGGATCCTCCATCACCGATCCGCCCAGCTTGATGACGGTGAATCTGCCGTGGAACTGGCGGATGTAACCCAGTGCCTCGATCAGGACGTCCGCCTTGCGGATCGCTTCTTCATGAACAGTCACGACCTTCACACCCCCGATCAGGGATCGCCCGCGTCCGGTGATCTCGAACCGCCCCTCGGTCATCGCGGCCTACGTGATCGCTTGCGCCGGCCCGGGGGAAAGTTTCTATCATTCCGTCCCGGCGGCTTCTTGTAAAGATCGTCGGACCCGACCAGCCTCCGGTGCGGGGGACGGATGCCCTACCTCGGACGGACCAACGTCGCTTGACAGAGCGCAAGAGCCCCACCAACAATCAACTTGGAAACCGCCTCACGATCGACACGCCCGGTCGGCGACCGTCTCCCCGCTCGGAACCGGACCCGAGATCGCGAACGGGCCGGGCCCCCAAAATGGTATGGAGACGATGGCGACCACTGGTGACTATGGCGTCCGCGCCCGCCTCGAAGAGATCCTGGACGATCGAATCGTGCTCCTCGACGGCTCAATGGGCGCGCTGATCTATTCCTATGAACTCGACGAAGCCGCGTTTCGCGGCGACCGCTTCGCTCGGCACCCCGTCGACCTGAAGAACTGCACCGAGGCGTTGGTCCTCTCCCAGCCGAAGATCATCGACGAGATCCACCGCGCCTACCTTGAGGCCGGCGCCGACATCATCGAGACCGACACCTTCAACGCAACCGCCCTCTCGCTCGCCGAGTTCGGCCTCGAGGAATACGTCGAGGAGATCAACGTCGCGGCCGTCGAACTGGCCCGGCACGCGGCCGACGAGTTCACCCGCAAGAACCCCGGCAAGCCTCGGTTCGTCGCCGCGAGCATCGGCCCCACCAAGGCCCAGCTCTCGATGGGCATCGACGTCGAGGACCCCGGCCGCCGCGACGTCACCTTCGACGAGATGGTCGCGAACTACAAGGGCCAGATCCGGGCGCTGATCAAGGGCGGTGTCGACATCCTCCTGCCGGAGACCTCGTTCGACACCCTCGTGATGAAGGCGTGCCTGGCCGCGATCGACGAGGTCTTCGAGGAACTCGGCACCCGGTTGCCGGTGATGATCTCGGGGACAATCTTCGACAATGGCCGGACCCTCTCGGCTCAGCCGATCGAGGCGTTTTATTACTCCGTCGCGCACTTCGATGCCCTGAGCGTCGGGATCAACTGCGCGGTCGGAGTCGAACTGATGCGCGGGCCGATCGAGAGCCTCTCCTCGATTTGCAAGTCGCGGATCAGTTGCTACCCGAACGCCGGAATGCCCGACGGCTTTGGCGGCTTCCTTGCCGATAAGGACCGGACGGCGGCCGTGCTCGGTGAATTCGCCCGCAACGGCTGGCTGAACATCGTCGGCGGCTGCTGCGGCACCCGTCCCGACTGGATCGAGGCCATCAGTAAGG
>DAHZZC010000823.1 GCA_027435495.1 Planctomycetales bacterium | reverse complement strand
GGCCCGGGAAATCGAACGAACGCTCGGTATCCGCCCGCTCGAAGGTTACGGCTGCACCGAACTCTCGCCCGTCGTGGCGGTGAACGTCCCCGAGTCGGTCCGGCTCCGCGATGGCCGAAGCGTCGATGGCAACCGACTGGGTACGGTCGGACTGCCGATGCCCGGCACACGCATCAAGACCGTCGACCCCGAGACGGGCAAGGACCTCACGCCAGGGACCGAGGGGATGATTCAGGTCAGTGGGCCGCAGGTTATGATGGGCTATTTGAACCGTCCGGAGGCGACCGCGCGGGTCCTCTCGGATGGGTGGTACACGACCGGAGACCTCGGCGCCCTGGATGAAGATGGCTTCCTTCGGATCACCGATCGCCTCAGCCGATTCTCGAAGGTCGCCGGTGAGATGGTCCCGCACATTCTCATCGAATCGGCCCTGATGGAGCTGACCGGAGTCGACGAGCATCACGTTGCCGTGACCGGGGTCCCGGATGACAAGCACGGTGAGCGACTTTGCGTCCTCTACACCGATCTGGGGATGTCTCCGACAGAGGTCCATCACCGAATGATGGACGGTCGGCTCCCTCGACTCTGGATCCCCTCAATCCGTGACTTCATCCAGGTTGATGAGATCCCGATCACCGCCACCGGGAAGATCGACCTCCGGGGCCTTCGCGAACTGGCGACCAGCCGCAACGCCCCCGCCCAGCCTGCGGTGTCGGCCGATTCTTGAGATTCGACCGCCCCGAATTTCAGGGGAGAGGGTTTATTCCACAAGGAGAACGTAGTAAAAAAGAAAAGGATTCCTTGGTCCGCGGGAGCTTGCGATGGCGGTGGTGATCCGCGTCACGTCCGGTCCCCATCAGGGTCAGGAATATCTGATCGACCACCGCCAGGCCCTTCTTGTCGGTCGGTCCTCGCAGGTCAATTTCCCGATGACCGGCGATATGTTGCTCTCCCGTCAGCATTTCCGGATCGAGAATCAGCCACCACTCTGCCACCTGATGGATCTTGGTAGCACGAATGGGACCAAGGTGAACGGCCTCCGCGTCGAGCGAGTCCAGCTCCGCGAGGGTGACGTGATCTCCGCGGGCGACAGTCAATTCGTGATCCACTTCAGCGAATCGTCGACGGACGGCACTCCGATGACCTTTTGCTCGGGGTGCAGCAAGCGGATCTCGATGGCGCAGATACCTGGCGATGGCACCTCGCCACACTCCGCTCGAGGCACCTCTGCCCGCCTGGATATCTGGCTCTGCGCCGAATGCGAGGCTCGACGGGCGAGATTCCCGCGCACCCACCCCGATTACCTCATTGAGGAATGGATCGGCGGGGGTGGCATGGGCGAGGTCTTCCGTGCCCGGCAACTATCGAAGAACCGCCCGGTCGCCATCAAGATGATGAGCTCCTCGTGTAACATCGGCGAGAAAGCCAGTGGCTATTTCCGACGCGAAATCGAAGTCCTTCGCGATCTGCTGATGCCCGGCGGCCAGTCCCACCCGAGCATCGTCGCCTTCTACGAACTCTTCGAGATCGATGGCCAGTATCAGCTCGTCATGGAATACGTCGCGGGGAAGAACGCTCTGGAGTGGACCCGGTCCCTGAATCAGCCGTTGCCAGTCGCCTCGGCCGCCATGATCGGTCGCCATCTCCTCTCAGCTCTCGAGTATGCCCACTCGAAGGGATACGTTCACCGTGACATCAAACCGTCGAACCTTCTTGTTTTCGGTCCCTTGCATCGGCCCCGAGTCAAGCTCACGGACTTCGGGCTCGCCAAGAGCTTCGACGAAAGTGAGGGCTTCACAACCCTGACCCGACAGGGAGACGTTGGCGGCTCGATCGGCTTCATTTCACCCGATCACATTCGCGATTTCCGCGAGACCCGCGCCCCAGCCGACATTTACAGCGCGGGCGCCACACTCTTCTATTTGCTCACCAACCGATACCCTTACCTGGGCTTCGATCCTCGCCAGCCCGGCTCGTACGAGATTATCCTCCAGAACCCGCCGGTTCCTCTCCGCGCCTTCCGCCCCGATGCCCCCGAGGGACTGGAGCGCGTGCTGTTGAAGGCCCTCCAGAAGCAGCCGCGCGACCGATGGAAATCGGCGCAGTCGATGGCCGACGCCCTCCGGCCGTTCGCAACTCCCTCTTCGTCCTGATCGCCCGATCCCATCCACGGAATTGCGCGCATCCCTCTCGATCAAATCTGCCTCGCTCACCCATAGATCCACAGAAGGCGCCACCCATTCGGCATCGTCCACAAGGCTCGCCGGAGCAGGAACGACCAGGATCCATTTGGCCTTACGTTTGCAAGAAGCGAAATTTCGGAAACTTTACCATCTCGCTCCCAGAGACACAGACTGATACGCGCCCATTCCTTCTGTGTGACATCGTCATCAGGTGTCTTTCTCCAAAAGGAGCCGGATGTGGTTTTGCTCGCATGCTCTTCATGGAGCCACGACCATCCTTCTGCGCGGGGGTCAAGGCGGTTGAGACGTTCCCGTGGACGGTACGTAATCTCGCTTGAGGCGATGGAGGGCCGGCGTCTGCTGTCGGCCGGTGGATTCGGTCCAGGGCACGGGCCTGGACTACCCCCGGCCCCGGCCGAGAACAGCCCGCAGCCCGGGGCGACGGCCCCGCCCTCGCCTTCGGATACCAGCGGGCACAACGCGCCGTCGACGATGCAGGGTGGGCCTGGACAACCCGGTGGACCAAACGATTCTGGTGACGCGAATCCCCAGGGAGGAAGAGGTTCGGGCATAAGCACGCCTCCATCGGCATCCGATTCCTCCGGCCAGTCACCGCGCGGAAACGAGTCTTCCTCCCAGGGGCCGGCGATGACCTCGAACGCTCAGGGGCCCGGGGCGCCACCAAGCGGCCCCGCATCGACGGACAATCCCACCCCGCCGGGACAGGCCGGCAGGGGCGGTCCCGAGTCCAGGCAGGTCCCGGATGGTCCAGCAAATCCTCCCCCTCCTCCAGCCGGCCCCGGACCAGGTTTGACGACCGGTGGTTCCAGCGACCAGGCCAGTCCTGCCTCGAAGGGGAATCCCCATCAGACGGGACAGTCCGGCGATCCGCACCAGTCTGGCCAGACTGGCGATCCCCATGCCTCGGACGGCTCGGGTAGCGGTGCGGAGAAGTCCGGCGATGGTACATCGGCGAGCGGGCCACCGATTGGTCCGGTCAACAATCCGCCGCCAGTGCCCTCCTCGGGCAAGACGGCAGGAAACGGCTCGGAAGCCGCGCAACAGGGTGCGGGCCAGGGCGGGGATTCCTCGACCGACTCCACGAATCCCACAGGAGACGGCTCGACCTCCCCGAGCCCCGCTCCGTCGACGGTGCAGCCGAGCGACCGTTCATCTGGAAAGTCCTCG
>DAHZZC010000822.1 GCA_027435495.1 Planctomycetales bacterium | reverse complement strand
TGAACATACCGTTAAATTTTCCGATGACCTGATAGCCATATCCCGTATTGCATGAGTAATTCGTCCATCCTCCGGCGCGACCGTTTCCGCCATCCGAGGGGCACAGGAATGCGGAAACCTGGCACTGAGTGATCGTGCGATTCAAGTCCTGGAATTCCATGACATTAAAATTCAATGAATTGTATAATATTGATTCGCCTATATGCGGAAGAATCATTGCGTGCACCGAAAAGCCGTGCATACCGTTGATTTTTTGGGGTAGCGAGCCCACTGCGGCGGAGTACGAGTTCAACGCGAGCCCGATCTGTCTCAGGTTGGATGCACAGGCGGCTCTGCGGGCGGCTTCTCGGGCACTCTGGACAGCCGGCAGGAGGATTGCGATCAGCAATCCGATCAGTGTGATGACAACGAGAAGCTCGATGAGCGTAATCGCTCGTCGCCTGCGTCCGTGATGGGTCGCGTGCACTTCAGGAGTCCCCCTGAATGACCAAGACCGCGGCTCGATCGCGATTCGACGGCGCATTATTCGAAATGCGCACAAACATAATTCGCGTTTTGAAGAGCATTGAACTCGCACATACAGTTGTTGAGGAGGGATAAAATACCAGGGGACGTTGTCCCTTGCAAGAGGAGGAGCCAGTTGATTTGCGACGAAAACACTCGGATTATCCGAAAATGGCCGTCAGGATTGTGTTTGCGGCGAGTATGAAAGCGATCTCCAGCCGCGTCGGCCAGCGAGGACCCGGGAGGAATGGGAGGGATGGCCATGGATAAAGTTGGGGGTGATCCCTCATCGGTTTCGGTTTTTCCCGGTAGGGGCTGGGAATGCCGTCAGCGACCGGTTGATAGCCGATCCTGGGCTGTCCGGAATAGGGTCGATTCGACCTGCATCATCACGGGCGTACGTTTCGAGGGAGGGGGCATCAGCGGGCGGATCTGGCGGGCGATGGCGTAGGGCCAGAGCTGCAACGCCCATCGGACCCGGAACGGCTCGGCGAGACTCAGCAGTCGGGCGATCGTGAGCAGGCCGAGCCGGGCCGGCAGTCGGCGGCGGGGGTATCGGTTGGGAGGGGTCGATTTGAGGTCGTGCCGCGCGATCAGGGCGAACTCCGGTCCAGCCGATCCGGCGAAGTCGGCCGCCCATTCCGGTTGAGGCTCGCCGGCCAGGGCGAGCTTCAGGATGCCGGCCTTTCGGCAGAGTCGATAGGAGGCGCGAAGGGAGAGTCTCGACATCGCCACGATCACCGGGGGGTCGTCGGGGCGGCTGGGCTCGCCGCCGACCAGGCGCTCGGTCCAGAGCGAGCAGGCCCATGAGAGGGCCTCGGGGTTGGGCGGTCGGTCGGGGCGGATGTCGTCGTTGTCGAGGAGCAGGGCCGACTGAACCTCGCCCCGGATCGTCTCGGGAGCCGAGGCAACGACCGCGCGGCGGACCGCCGGCGACTCCTCGGGCAGGGCACGCTCCCACCAGCTCGGATGGACCCGGTCGAGGTCGACCCGCGCCTCGGCCTGGTGCGCCTCGCGGAGTTGGCGTCGGGCCTCGGGACGGTCGGGCGGATCGGGGTCGTCGGCCTGTTTCAGCCTCAAGGTCCATGAGGGATCGAGGCGGGCGAGCAGCCGGGCCCGTGGGTCCTCCGCCGGGCCCGAGCCAATCCGAGGCGAGGGGGCCCAGGCACGCATCGCGAGCATCAGCACACGGTCGGACTCGGACTCGGCGACGTCGGGATCGTCGGGGTCGGCTGTCATGGCAAGCACCCGGAGGGGTCGCACCGCTTCACCATCGTCAGCGATCGGCCCGACTCGTCGCGGATCACCTCGTCGAACGGGCCAAAGACGCGCTCCATCATCGATGGCGAGGCGGTTGGAAGCCATCCGGCCTCGTCGTGGACCGTCAGCGTGAGCGCCTCGGGCGTTAGCGAGTAGGCCATGGTCGCGACCCGTTCCTCGTGTCGGAGGCGAGACCAGGCGTCGATGCTCGCCCAGACCGACCGGATCGCCGAGCAGATGCTGTCGATCCCCTGGGGTCCGATCGCGCATCGGGCCTGCAACAGCCGGCGAAGGTGGGCGAGGCGGCGGAGGGCCTCACCGGCGTCCCGGCCGTCGAGCGGGACTTCGCCGTCGAGCCGGGGGGAGTCGAGCCACTCCTTCCAGGCGCCGGATTGCTCGAGGGCCTCGAAGATCTGGTCGGGGGTGTAGGGCTTGGGGATGTAGTCGTCGGCTCCGGCGGCAAAGCTTTCGATCCGGTTTTCGGAGGTCAGCCGGGCCGTGACGATCACGATCGGAACGGCGATGATGCCCTCGGGATTTTTGAGCTCCTGGCAGACCTGGTATCCGTCCATGTCGGGGAGCATCAGGTCGAGGAAGATGACGTCGGGGGCGTGGTTTCGGATTTTCTCCAGCGCCTCGATGCCGCGAAAGGCGGACTCGGTCCGGTAGCCGCGGAGCTGAAGCAGCATGGCGAGGAGGCGGTTGGCCTCGGGCTCGTCCTCGACGATCAAAGCGGTGGGCATGGGGCGTTCTCGTCGCTCAACGGGGCGGGAGGGCCGCCGTTCGGCCGGGGCGGCTCGCCGTCCTCGGGGGGCCGGTCGGCCGATCCGGGAGGCCGCCTTTCGCGTTCATCTTGGGCCGGGAGAGGGCCGCGCGGCAAGATGGCCGTGACGCGAGTACCTCCATCGGGGACGCTCTCGGCGAAGATCCGGCCGCCGTGCATCTCGACGAACTGCTTGGCGATGCTCAGGCCGAGGCCGAGCCCGCGTTTGTTGAAGCCGAAGTCGCCCGAGGAGTGTCGGCTTGGGTCAAACTGGGTGAAGAAGGGCTGGAAGAGGTGCTCGATTGCCCGGGGCTCCAGCCCGATTCCGCGGTCCTCGACCTGGATGGTCGCCTCGTCGGGTGTTCGGAGGGAGGCGCGAAGCCAGATCTGGCCGCCGTCGGGCGTGAACTTGATCGCGTTGGTGAGGAGGTTGACCAGCACGGCGCCCAGCTTTTCGGCGTCGATCTCAAACGATCCGATCTCCGGTTCGACCTCGACGCCCAGCCGGAGCCGACGCGCGGAGACGAACGGACGGACCTGGTCGACCACGCTCCGGATGAGCTCGCCCAGGTCGGTCGGCCGCTTCTGGAGGGTCTTGCGGAAGTCCTCCGCCCGGAGGAGTGTGAGCATGTTGGTCACGAGCCGGGCGAGTTGCCGGCCGCTGCCGACGATCTGTCGGAGGATTTCCTGCTCGCGGTCGGGACGGTCGGGGTTGGAGAGCCGGAGCAATTCCGTCAGGCCGAGGACCAGCGTGATCGGCGTGTTGAACTCGTGGCTGGCGACCTCGATGAACGCTGTCTTGAGCTGATCGGCGCGGGCGAGCTCGCCATTGGCCTCGACGAGGCGGGCGTTCGCCGCCTGAAGCTCGGCGATCAACCGGCGACGCTCGGCCAGCAGTTCATACTGCTCGATCCCCTGTCGGATGATCCCTTCGAGCTCGATGCTGTCCCAGGGCTTGAGGATGTACCGGAAGATGTGCCCCTCGTTGACGGCGTTGATGACCGCCTGGATGTCGGCATAGCCGGTGAAGAGCATCCGGATGGTGTCGGGCTTTCGGCCGCGGGCCTCGCGGAGCAGGAGGTCGCCGGGCATGCCGGGCATCCGCTGGTCCGACAGGAGGACCTGCACGTCGTTCCGGTCGAGAAGTTCCAGGGCCTCGGAGCCCGAGGTGCTGGTGAGGACGCGGTAGGTCCGGTGAAACTGGTGGCGGAGGCTCTCCAGGACGTCGGGCTCGTCGTCGACGACGAGGAGCGTCTGTCGTCTGCGTTCCGGCGTATTGGGTCGAGTCGCCTGCAACAAGGTCGGGTCTCCCACCGCTCCGATTGCGTGGTCGGCGTTCCCTCGCCGACCACGCTCGCCTGCTCGCCGCACCCGGTTCAGGTGATCCGGAGTTTCCGGACCTCCGCCTCGAGCGCCGATACCCGATCTTTGAGCTCGCTGACCTCGTCCAGCAGATGCTCGCGCTCCATCGCCATCGTCTCGAGATTGTCGTATTCGAGGGCAGCCTGCCGGACGGCCGCGAGTAACTCCTCGGGCTGCCAGGGCTTCTTCATGAACTGGAAGATGTGTCCCTGGTTGATGGCGGCGATGATTGATTCCAGGTCGGCGAA
>DAHZZC010000821.1 GCA_027435495.1 Planctomycetales bacterium | reverse complement strand
CATGCCCCTCGAGCGCAATTCCATCCCAATCGATCCGCCGATCAGGCCGACGCCCAGGATCGCCACTGTCCTCAAAGGCTCCAAAGCCATTCCCCCGCCCTGTTCGAGCCGTACCGTCGAGGTGCCAGCGGCCATGACCCGACTGCCTCGCCGCACGTCGCCTCTCCGCACGGTATCGCGCCCGAGGAGCGATGAGCAAGACCGTACGAGCCCTACCGGAACAGTCGCATGCCCCCCATGATCGGCTGCTCAATCGGTACTCTGCATATCTTAACATACGCTCGGGGCCCGAGGCGAGAGGGTCGGACTCCTCCATCCTCCAGGCGGTCACGGTCCTGGTCCCGGTCTGCCCGGTAGAATCCGCAATCCCGGCATCCCGGCCGGGGGATCAATCTGGCGGATGGCGATCCGCATCGCTTAGACTCAATCCAGGCGTGTCGAGGAGGCCCGAACCCATTCCGAGTGGGACCCGCCGCGCATTCCGCACTGGACCCTCCCGAAGATGACGGCCGATCCGCAGCCACCGGATTCCGGACCCGAGCCTGATCCCGAGCCGGACCTCGTCCGTCGAAATCGGTCCGACCGCCTTCTTGACGTCCTCGCCCCGTTCCCGCGGGTCGTCGCCGTTTCGCACATCAATCCCGACCCCGATTCGCTCGCCAGCATGCTCGGCATCCGCGCCCTGCTCGAATCCACTCAACCGGGCAAGCCCGTCATCCTCACCGTCGACGGCATGATCGCCCGGTCCGAGAACCGCGCGATGGTCGACCTGATCCCCATCCCGCTCCAGCCCGTCGAATCCGTGAACATCGACGCCGGGACGGCCGTCGTGATGGTCGACACCCAGCCTCATACCGGCCGGCGGTATAGCGAGGCGGCGAAACCACAGGTCGTCATCGACCATCACGAGACCGGCGGCGTCCTCGAAGGGGCCCTCTTCACCGACATCCGAACTCACCTCGGCGCCACCAGCACGATGGTCACCGGCTACCTGCTCGAACAGCGGGTGATGGTCCCACCAGCCCTCGCGACCGCCCTGCTCTACGGGATCGAGTCGGAAACGACCGGATACCCGCGCGAGTCCAGCAGCCTCGACGACGGCGCCCTGATCTGGCTCTTCCCCCGCGCCGACAAGGACCTGCTCGCCCGGATTCGCAATCCGAAGCTCCCCCAGAGTCACTTCGCCACCTTCCAGAATGCCCTGGCGAACGCCTTCCTCTACGACAAGCTCATCTTCGGCTGGTGCGGCGAGGTCGTTCAGCCCGACATCATCGCCGAGATCGCCGACTTCTTCATTCGGTTCGACCAGGTCGACTGGTCGCTCGCCGCCGGCGTCTTCGACGGACAGTTGAAACTCTCGCTTCGCGCCAGCCGGCTCGGCGGTCAGGCCGGCGACGTCTTGCAGGCCGTCGTGAATGGCATGGGGAACGCCGGAGGCCATGACAAACGCGCCGGCGGTGCCGTCCCGCTCCCTGCCCCTCGGGATGCCTCCATCGGGCCTGCCCTCCGGATCATCCGCCACCGGCTCCTGGAAAAGCTGGGGATCGACGAGCAGCACGGCCGACGCCTCCTCTGCGATTGTCCGGTGATCCCTGCCCCCTGATCGGCCAGACCAGATCCGCGGCTCGACTTGCCCGAATTCGCTCCCGACCTGTAGAGTATGGAGGACATTCACCGTCTGCCGCGACGCGGCGCCATGCTCTTCCCGGAACCCGATCGTGCAGAAGTCGACCGAATGATGAGGCCAGCTTCCGAACCGCCCGCCCTGGAAATCTACATGCTGGGGCTGGTCGACTTCACCGAGCTCCAGCACCTCCAGCGCCGGATCGTTTACGACCTCGGCGAACAGGGGGGCGCCGCGCTGATCCTCTGCGAGCACCCGCCGACGATCAGCATCGGCCGGACTGGCAGCCGGGGCCACATCTCGGCCGATGAAGAGACCCTCCGCGGGATGGCCATCCGCACGCATTACGTGAACCGGGGCGGTGGTTGTATCCTGCATCTTCCCGGCCAGCTCACCGCTTATGTTTTGATGCCACTGGAGCCCATCGGGCTGACCGTGCAGAGCTACATCGACAGGCTACAGGCCACGATCGTTGACCTCCTCGGCGAATTCGAGCTCTCGGGAACCACACGGCCCGACCAGCCAGGCGTCTTCTCCGGCCCGGCCCGGATCGCCTCGGTCGGCATCGCGGTCAATCGCTGGATCGCCTACCACGGGCTCACGCTGAACGTCGGCCCGTACCTGGAGCTTTTCGACCTGATCGAGGAACCCGGGCCGAGCGGGGCGCCGATCCGGCAAACCTCGATGGAATCGCGAAGGCAGCGGGCCACCCCGATGCCGAAGGTGCGCGAGGCGATGATCCGGAAGATCGAGGAATCTTTCGGCCTCGCCCGGCACCACATCTATACCCAGCACGCCCAGATCCGCCGGAAGGTGTTCTCGCATGCATACGCTCCCAGTCCTGGATGAGTCGGATCGTCCGGCCACGCCGGAACCGGCCTCGCGTTCGCGACGACTCCCCGAATGGCTCCGCCGCCCGATCCCGGCCGTCGGCGGGATCGGCTTCACCCGGAGCCTGGTCGAGGAACTGGGCCTGGAGACGGTCTGCGAAAGCGCCCGGTGCCCGAATCGGTCGGAATGCTGGACCCGACGGACGGCCACATTCATGATCCTGGGCGACGTCTGCACCCGTCCGTGTGGCTTCTGCGCCGTGAAGCGCGGCCACCCCGGCGCCGTCGCGCTCGACGAGCCCGACCGCCTGGCCGAGGCCTGTCAGAAGCTGGGACTACGGCACGTTGTGATCACTTCCGTAACGCGCGACGATCTCCCCGACGGCGGCGCCGACCACTTCGCTCGATGCGTCGAGGCCGTCCGAGCCCGGACCGGTGCCACGATTGAGGTCCTCACCCCCGACTTCGACGGTCGAGAAGACCTGATCGACCGCGTCCTCGAATCCGCGCCCGAGGTCTTCAACCACAACGTCGAGACGGTGGCGCGGCTCCAGCGAGCGGTCCGCCGAAAGAGCCGGTACGAGGTCAGCCTGGCCGTCCTCGCCCATGCGAAGCGCCGACGCCCCGCCACGGCCACAAAGAGCGGCCTCATGCTCGGCCTCGGCGAGACGACCGAGGAGGTCATCGAGACGATGTCGGACCTCCGTGCGATCGGCTGCGACTTCCTCACGATCGGCCAGTACTTGCAGCCCTCTCCCGAGCACCTGCCGGTGATCCGGTACGTCCCTCCCGCCGAGTTCGACGAGCTGGCCCGGATCGCCCGCGGCCTGGGCTTCGTCGAGGTCGCCAGCGGCCCGTTCGTCCGTTCCAGTTACCACGCCGACGAGATGGTCCCCGCCTCGGGATAGGACGCGCCGACGAACCGTTTCTCCCCGACGTCCGTCTCCCCGACAAGGTCGCGGGCCAGATCCGGCCGGCAAGCCGTCGCTCCCTCCTTCAACAATCGGTGAGGGCAACCTCGCTCATGGCTTTCCAGATCCAGAGCGAGAGGACCGTCCCCTCCAGGTAGCGCCCTACCGGCGGCTCGATTGGCAAACACGCCCGTCTCGAAAGTCCTCTCCCATCCACGGAGAGGTCGCTTCAGGCAGGCGCGTCGTCATCGAAGATGGCGTGGCGATCCGCCCGCACACTCTCGATCCCTCTTCAGGCCGATGTCCTTAGTTCCTTCTGCGAAGAACCCGCCGACCAGATAGGGGTTTGCGCCCGAACGCCCACCCGTCGGCCGCAAGAAAGCGAGCCTTCATTCCTGGTTAGACACATACATACATAGCTCGAAAATTTTGCGTTTCCGAACCCCTGGCGCGTAACAGGGCGAGGACGGGTCCGTACCGGTAGCCGTGCTTCCTCTCTTCCTGTTTTTACTGGGAGGTCAGCCGCATGAGAACCGACTCTTCGCGTGAGATCGAGGACGACCCCTGGGAATCGATCGGGGTCTTCATCCTCGCCTTCTGGCCCGTCTCCCTCTGCCTGGGACTGATCGAATTCCTCTACTACGACGGCCCAGGTGCCGTCCCCATCAATCTCGCCGTCGCATCAATGGCCGGTTGGATGGCCGTCAAGCGGCACGAGGCCCGTACATCCGAGCAGACCGGGTCGACGGATGTCGTTGTGTGATGGCTTCCGCACGAGGGTTGGGAGACCAGGCCCACCTTGCCGGCGCGGAAGGAAGGGATGTTCAGAAATCTCCTGGGCGATGGCGGACCATCCGGACCGCCTCGCTCGCTTTTGCCATCGCGGCCCGCGCCTTCGCGTGGCTCGACTTCGGTGCGCCAATGTAGAAGACCCCGCCGTTCTGGGTCAGAGGGATCGTCTCACCGGAATAGCCGGCCGGCGGCGTGACCACCGCGGTGACCAGGTAATTCCCCGGGGCGAGCGGGCCCGCGATCAGACTCCATCGACCATTTGGGTCGGCCACTGTCGTCCCCAGCGCGCGCGACCGGTCCTTGCGCAGGGGCCTCGCAAAGAGTTGGACGATCGCGAAGGCCGCCGACTGGCCGTCGAAGGTCGGGAATCGAGTGATCGCCCGCGCCCCGGCGATCAATCCTCCGTTGCCGGGCACTGGGGCCAGTCCCCCGCTGAAGGCGAAGTTCGGACTTGGGCTACCGATCTGCGCCTGGCTCACGCCGCTTGCTTGCTGGGCATTCAATTTGCGAATCACCTGAACACCCAGTGAATAGGTCCCAGGCGCCTGATAGGTATGATCGCCGACCACGCTGAAGACCCCGTTGCCCTGGGCCACCACCGATCCCACCGAGGCCGTCGCATCTCCCCAGTTGATGACCGCCAGAAAGTCGCCCGCCGTATCGGTGAAGTACGGGTCGAGGAACGTGGCGACCGTGGGCGATCCCAGCGCCTGCCCCGCATTCCCCGTAACATTCGTCGGAAGCACCGTGACTGGGAGGGCCGTGGCAATCGCCTCCGAATTCACGACAACCGACTGGCCGCCCGGCGAGACGATCGTGACGGTGATCGGGTACGTCCCGACGGTCGCATAAGTGTGCTGGCCGACGACTCCAAACGCGACGTAACCGATGCTGGAGATGCTGCCCTGCGTCGGCGCCGTGCCGTCACCCCAGTTGATCGTGGCCGTGAAATCGGCCGTCGTGGCGTAGGAATTGGACGTCTGAAATGTGGCGACCA
>DAHZZC010000820.1 GCA_027435495.1 Planctomycetales bacterium | reverse complement strand
GCGGCGAGCCGGGCCTTTTGCTCGGCGGTCCTGCGATCGGACGGAGTGCGGAGCGCCTCTCGGAGCTGTTCACGCGGTCCTTCGGGGAACTTCTTCAACTCCTTCTCCAGGGCGGCGGCCACGAGCTTCTGCGTCCTCTCGTCGAGTGCCTTCTGAAGCCGCTGGGCCTCGGTCTCGATCTGCGACGACCGGGCGCGGTCCGCGTCGGTGGCGAGTGAGACCAGCCTCTGAACGGGCCGTCGCCAGTGCTGCGGGTCGAGAGCCGGTTCGAAGATCGCACGGAGGCGATAGTAGTCGGATTGTGGGATCGGATCGTAACGATGGTCGTGGCACCGGGCACACCCGACGGTCAGCCCCAGAAAGGTCGAACCGACGATCTGGAGCGTGTCGGCAACGACCTGATTGGCGGCCAGAGCCTCGTCACTGGAACCGGTCGAGGTCCCGTCGACGGCCGTCCGGAGGAACCCGGTCGCTGCCAGCGTCTCGACCTGATCGGGCGACAAATCCTTCCAGGGGCGCGGGACCAGTTCGTCGCCAGCCATCTGCTCGACCAGGAACCGATCGAGCGGCGTGTCCCGGTTGATGGCACGGATGACGTAGTCGCGATACTTGTACGCGTAGGGCCTTGGCGTGTCGTCGTTGCCGTTGCCATCGGAGTCGGCGTAGCCGGCGACATCGAGCCAGTGCCGCGCCCAACGCTCGCCGGATCGCGGCGAGGACAGCAGGCGATCGACCATCTGCTCGTAGGCATCGGGCGACGCATCGGCGCGGAAGGCGTCGATCTCCTCGCGGGAGGGCGGCAGTCCGGTGAGGTCCATGCTCACGCGTCGAATGAGGGTGGATCGGTCGGCCTCCGGCGCGAACGAGAGCCCGCGCTCTCGGAGCCTCACCAGCAGGAACGCGTCGATCGGGGTCCGGACCCGATCGCCGGGTGCAACAGGAGGCGGCACCGGCCTTCGGATCGGCTGGTAGGCCCAGAACGCCCGCTCCTCCGGGGTGATCTCGATGCCGGACGGAAGCGAGTCGGGCTCCTGACGGAGCGTGGACGCACCGGCCGCGATCCAACGCTCAATGGACTCCACGAGACTCCGCGGGACTTTTTTCTCCCCCGGCGGCATCTCGCCATCCCTGATTCGCAGCAGCAGGAAGCTCGCCGAGGGGTCGCCCGGCTCGATCGCCGTCCCACTTTCCCCGCCCCGGACCGCAAATCGCCGGAGCCGCAGGTCAAGTCCCCCTTCAAGCTTCTCGCCAGCCCCGTGGCATCCAAAGCAGTACGCCTTGAAAATCGGGCGGACGTCTCGCTCGAACGTCGGCCGATCGTCGGCCCAACCCCGGCCAGAGATGCCGAGGCCGACCATCAGCACAACGAACCCACGAAACATGCTCATAAATACACTCGCACGCTTCCTCGAACGGTGGCCGCCGCCCGATCCGGGACGATCGCCGCAATGAGTTGAATTATTGTTGGAGACCGCGGGTGCTGTAAATCCCAATCGATCGGGGGAACCGGGCGGGTCGCTGCTGGCCTCGGCGATCAGGGACGGCGATTTTGATGCTCCGGGAAGTCTTTCCGATAGCGATCGAGGAGTGTGGGGATCTCGGCTTCGAGCAGGTAGATCTTGCCTCGGATCGGCTTCGACTCACCAGGCGCGAGGCCGCCGATGCGAAAGTCGGAGTGGAGGCAGACGATGACTCCCTGGAAGAGTTCCTGATACGGCTCCCAGGCGGTCGCCAGGATCATCTTGCCGTCGGCGGAGTGGCATCCGATCAGGCCGTTGGACGGGACGAGCCGGCTCAGGGGACGCGGATTCAGATCGTTCCGGTCGACGTGGGCTGGGCACCAGACCTGCCCCGGGATGTATCGGGCGCGGGTTGCCCACGGCTCGGTCGGTAGCGGCGCTGGGCGGCCGTCGAGAAAGAGGAAGCAGCGAGGGAGATACGTTTCGGAGTTGGACTTCTGCTCGACGCCGGTGAATCCGGCCACGCGGATGCAAGGCTGGGCCCAGTGGGCCTCCGACGGGTTCGCCGTCGGGTTGGAGGCGACCACCCGGAAATCGACCTCATCGCGACCGGCCTGGATTGTGTGCTCGACCACCACGCCATCGGCCAGCCGGGATTCGAGCCGGAGCCGCCGTCCGTTGGTGCTGCGATCGATGAGTCGGGTCTGGTGGGGAATCACGGTCTTCGACCAGTCTCGATCGGTCGAGCCGGGGCGGCAAAAGGCTTCGAGATACCAGACCTTCACCTCTCCCCCGGGGAGTCGAGATCCACGGATGGTGAGCATATTCTCAGACCAGGAGAGCGTCAGGCTCTCGTCGTCGGCGTGGGCCTGGGTGGACGCGGCCATTCCCAGGACCGCGAGCATCATGATCGTTCTCATGGGGTTGTCTCCTCGATAAGGTTGGAGCCGTCGGGTCGAAGCCCACTCTACGAGGCTTCGGTGGGCCCATCCAGCAACCCGGACTTCTTCAACTTACTGAAGAAGGTACTGCGGGGCAGCCCCATCAGCCGGGCGGCGATGCTCTTGTTGCCACCGGCCTCCGCGAGGGCATCGAGGAGTTGCTGGCGTTCGTCGGCGTCGAACTCATTCGGGATCGGGGCGATGGCCGTTTCGGCGGGGGGTGTCCAGGACCGCGCGGGCATCGCGGCCCGTCTGGCCCGGCGTCCTCGCGTCCCGGATGTGACAGGTGCGGGAAGCCTCGGCCTGGTCCCCCTGCGCGGGTCGCGTCGGATCTCGGCCGGCAGGTCGTCGACGGTCACGGCCGGGCCATCGGCCAGAACGACGGCGCGCTCGATCACGTTTTCCAGCTCGCGGATGTTCCCCGGCCAGTCGTGAGCGGCGAGCGCCTCGACCGCCTCGGGATCGAGGTGGCTGACGGTCTTGCCGGTCCGCCGGGCGTGCTGGTGCAGGAAGTAGACGGCCAGCTCGAAGATGTCTTCGCGACGCTCGCGCAGGGGAGGGGTCCACATCGGAATCACGTTGAGGCGGTAATAGAGGTCTTCCCGGAATCGACCGTCGCGGATCAGGGCCTCGATGTCCTGATGGGTCGCCGCGATGATCCGGACATCCACCCGGATCGACTGCGAACTTCCGACCCGCTCGAAGGCCATCTCCTGGAGCACTCGCAGCAGCTTGGTTTGCACTTCGAGGTTGATATCGCCAATCTCGTCGAGAAAGAGGGTGCCGCCGTCGGCCTGCTCGAACCGCCCGATCCGGTCGCGATCGGCACCGGTGAACGCCCCTTTCACATGGCCGAAAAGCTCCGATTCGAGCAGTCCCTGCGAGAGCGCTGCACAGTGGACCTGAACGAAGGGCCGGGCCGATCGCGGGCTCGCCCGGTGGATTGCCGCGGCGAGCAGTTCCTTCCCGGTCCCGCTCTCGCCCCGGATCAGCACCGCCGAGTGGCTGGCGGCGACCTTGCGCGCCATCGCGATCATCCGACGGACCGCCGGCCCGGATCCCTTGATCGCCTCAAAGACGCCCGGGGGCACAGCTTCGACGGCCGAGGGATGGTGGCCGCCCGGCTCGTCGTTGGCCGCCGCCTCTCGGCCGGCGCGGTCGCGTAACTGCTCCTGGAGGATCAGGATTCGGCGCTGCTGCTCGGCGATCTTCTCGACCTTGTCCCGCAGTTCCTGGTTGAGAGCTTCGAGCGTCCCCTGGATGTCGGCCGAGTGCAGGACGAGCGTGGCGACCGAGCCCATCGCGCCGAGGAAGGCCATCTCCTCGTCCTCGTAAGGCATTCCGCTCCGCTTCGGGCCGAGGACGAGGAGCCCGGCGATCCGGCCGTCGCTCCCGAGCGCCGCCGCGGCCTCGCCTCCGAGCGCGATCAGGGAGTCGCTGACGGGGTCGGCCCCGCCCGTCTCGGCCGTCGCGTGCGAGAGCCGGACCGTCGGGGTTTCGTGGAGCCGGCCGATCAGCGGATGATCGGCGGCCAGGTCGTGTTCGTCGGGAGCGGGCCCGTGGCAGGCCGTCAGGCGGTAGGGCGTACCGGAACCCTCCAGAAGGTAAAGGGCGCCCCACTCCAGCCGGAGGACCTCCGAGGCCGCTTCGAGCAGCCGATGGCCCAGGGTCGCCCGGTCGACCAGGCTTCCCACCGCCATCCGCATCTTGTTCATCGCCTCGTCGAGCTTGTACTTCTCGCGGAAGAACCGTCGATCAATCGCCCGCTGGAACCGACCGCGCGCCACCTCAAAGAGCGTCAACACGACCACCACCGAGATCGCCGCGAGAATCGCCCCCATCGAGGTGGACCTCGGCGCGAAGAGGCGGTCGCCGATCAGCTTCCCACCGACCACCAGCATCCCCGAATAGATCAGCCCCGTCGCCAGGCACGACAGGAAATAGACCATCCCCCGATTGGTGATCTCCTCCACCTGCATCAACTTGTACCGGGTGATGCTGAAGGCGTGCGCCATCGTGAAGAGGATCGAGACCCCAAACAGCGGCCAGGCCGCGTTGTCGCGTCCGAGCGTGGCCGGGTCGTTCCAGGCCTGAACCAGCACATAGGCGATCAGCAACGACGAGACGATCGCCGCGGGCAAAATCCAGCGCACCTGGTTCTGCTCGGCCTTCGACCGTGCGTTCCGATAGCTGTACACCAGGCAAACCACGCAGACCAGAAAGAGCGCCGCCGCCAGACCAATGTAAAAGAGGGAGAGGTTCCGAACGACCTCGAAAGCGATGATCGCGCGCGGATCGCGCTCG
>DAHZZC010000819.1 GCA_027435495.1 Planctomycetales bacterium | reverse complement strand
CGACACCCTGCGCGCCATCGCCGAGCACGCACATTGCGCGGCCTGCCACCTCGACTTCGAGCTGGACTTCACGCGATCGATCGAATTGATTTTCCGCGTCCATCCAGAGATCCGCCAGGCTGATCTTGGGACGTACTGCATCGGCGGGCCTTCGCACTCACCGCATGTCCCTGCACAGGTGCGAGTCGGGGCCGGTGAGCGGCTGGAAGTTGACCTCAACCTCACCGAGGGCCAGTACCGTTTGAGGGGCCCCCAACTTCCCTGGTCGGTCGAGTTCGCGGTGGTCGGCGGGACCTCGGGCTCCCGGCGGTGGGAGGTCGAACTCTTGCCGGGCGAGCCGCCGGCGGCCCCCTCGCATCTTCGGTCCGGCGGCCAGGTGCTGATGCTCGACAACCGACACGGCCGAGAGCTGGTGATCCGGGTCGAGCGGGTCGCCTCGCGGGCCGACGCTCTGACCGCCGCGCGGGCGACGACACTCCCGCTCTTCCGCGAACTCTACCCGGGCGAAACCCTCGCGCCAGGGCGGCTGGCGACCGTGTCGACGGTCACCCTGCTGGTGGCCGACCTGGAGCCCGAGGCCGTCGACGCCCTCTATCAGGATCTCGGCGACGCCGCCGCATTCGAGACAATCCGCGCCCAGATGGTCCGCCTGGAAGACGGTATCCGGCGGGGTGGCGGCGCGGTGATCAAGGAGCATGGCGAGGGTCTGTTCGCGAGCTTCTCCGATGTCGCGGCTGCCGCCCGGGTGGCGCTCGAATTTGCGAACCTCGATGCGGGCGACGACCCGTCCGCCATCGAGCTCCGGGCGCGGGTGGGCCTTCACCGGGGTGCAGCGCTCGCCGCGGCGGTCAACGACCAGCTCGACTACTTTGGCGCCACCGCCCGCGTTGCCGCCCGGACACTGGACCTCGCCGTCGGTGGTGACGTGGTTTTCACACCGGCTGTCGCCGAGGACCCCGAGGTCGCCGCGATGCTCTCCGAGCAGGAACTGGTCCCCGAAATCATGGCCTCGGGCTGGAGCCGCGGCGCGCCCGATCATCTCGTCCGGATTCGTCCTCGACTCGATACCCGCCGTCGTCGATCTGCGCCCGTCCTCGCCGGCGCCCAGGACCGCTCGTGATCCACTCGCGCGATCGCGCCCCGGCATGTTAGGGAGAATTAACCGAGATTGCCATGCGATCCGGTTCGATCCCGGTTAGATTCAAATCACTAACCTTTCCCTCGTCCGGCCAATGGTCGGTCGACGGCCCTCGTCGATTCGCTTCGGGTCGGTCTCCGCGGGACCCGAGGAGGCAAGCTTGAGAATCTTCCACGCGTTTCGGAGGTGGTCACCCGTTTCCATCCCGTCGCTGCTGGTGCTGGTCTGCTTCGGCTGCCATGCCAGCGACGAGGCAGGCCACGAGGAGGGCGAGCCTCACGAGGCCGAGGCGTCGGTCACGGTCCGGGCGGTCCCAGCGCGGTTCGATCGATCGGCGCGGGTCGTCGAGGGTCTGGGCCGTTGCGAGGCCCTCCCCGACCACATCGCCCCACTGACGCCCGCCGTCGAGGGACACGTCCAGGCGCTGCTGGTCGAGCAGGGAACGACGGTCAAAAAGGATCAGCCGATCGTTGAGCTGAACAAGGCCGTCGCCCAGGCGGACCTCGATGAGAAGACCGCCACTCGCGACGGCCTCATCGCCTCGCTCGCACTGTTGAAGTCGGTCCCGCGCCCCGAAGAGCGGAGGGCCAGCGAACTGGCCGTCGATGGGGCGAAGGTGGCCGTCGAGCAGGCCCAGATCGCCGCCAATCGCCTGAGGCCGCTGGTTGCTCGCCACGAGGTCCCGCAGACTCAGCTCGACGACGCCGAGCGCGCCCTGAAGCAGGCCCAATTGCAGGAGAAGTCCGTCGAGGCGACGCTCAATGCCATGATGATCGGTCCGCGTCCCGAGGCGATCGCCGAGGCCGAGGGGAAGATCAAGACGGCCAATGCGCTGGTCGAGTTCTCGAAGGCGCATCTGGAATATCATACGATCCGATCGCCGATCGACGGTGTGCTCGACAGCCTGACTTGCCGCCCCGGCCAGACGATCGCGATCGGTACCCCGATCGGCGAGATCGTCGACACCCGGCAGGTTTTCGCCGCGTTCTGGCTCGCGCCCCGCGCGGCCTCGTCGGTGAAAGTCGGCCAGTCGGCGCGGGTCCGCCCGGCCGACACCTACACCGCGTCCGGCGAGGTCTCGGCGCACGATGAGGGAATGGTCGGTAAGGTGGCTTTCGTCGGACGGGTCGCCGACCCTCAGACGGGCAACCTTCCTGTCCGCGTCCTGGTGGATAACCCGGAGGGCCTGCTTACAATCGGCCAGTCGATCCGGCTCTCGGTCGTCGTCGAGGAGCACAAGGAAGTTCTTCAGGTTCCCACGGTCGCCATCCTCGACCTTGGCGAGGGGCCGATTCTTTCGGTTGTCCGCGAGGGCAAGGCGGTCGTCCTGCATCCCGAACTCGGCACGGTTCAGGGCGACTGGACCGAGATCGTGGGCACGGACCTCAAGCCCGGCGAACCCGTGATTGTCGAGGGCGGGTATAACCTCCCCGAGAACACGTCCGTCAAGCTTTCCGGAGCCGAATCCGTCGAGAGCCAGCAAAAGACGGACGAGACCAACGACAGGTCGGACGAGGCCGACGCGCCGAAGAAGGGGGCCAGGTCATGAGCACCCATGCCAGCGGTCGGATCAACCTGGTCGCCTACGCGCGCCCGTATTTCGGGCTGATTGTGCTATCGGCCGTCCTGTTGAGCGTTGCCGGGGTCGTGGCGATGCTCCGGATGCCGAGCGGAATCTATCCCGAGGTCGCCTTCCCTCGGATCGTCGTCATCGCGCAGACGCCGGGCCTCGCCGTGAAGGACGTCGAGGTCGCCGTCACCCGGCCGATCGAGGAGGTCGTCGGGATTGTCCTGGGGGTGGTGCGGGTTCGGTCGAAGTCGGTCCGGGGCGCCTCGCAGCTCGAGATCGACTTTGCCCCCGGCACCGACATGATCCAGGCGCTCAACGATGTGCGTGCCCGAATGGCGGAGGTCGGCGCGCAGCTTCCACCGGGAACGACCACGATCACCGAGCGGCAGACGCCCTCGGTCTTTCCGATCATCTCGTTCGTCGTGACCGGCGGGCGAGGGCCCTCGGAGCTGCATGACTACGCCTATTACGACCTTCGACCCCGGATCAGCCGGATCGCCGATGTCTCGTATGTGACGGTGCAGGGGGGCGACATCCGCGAGATCATCATCGAGGTCGATCCCCAGGCGCTCGTCGCCGCCAATCTCTCGATTGCTGACGTCGCCGACCGGCTCAACAAGGAGCATCGGCTCCGGGCTGTCGGCCGGCTCGACCGCGGGGCGCTGCAATATCAGGTTCTCGCCGACACCCAGGCGACCAGCCCCAGCGAACTGGAAGACGTTGTGATCGCCGAGAAGAGCGGTCAGTCGATCCGGATCCGCGACATCGGCCGGGTCGCGATCGGCCACGAGGACCGGACCAAGGCCATCCGCTCCAACGGCAAGGACGCCGTCGCGCTGACCGTCTTCCGCCGCCTCGGCGGCAACGCCCTGGCCGTTTCCGAGGCTCTCAGCGAGGTCCTCCGCGATGCCGCCAAAAGCGCTCCTCCAGGCGTCGAGATTCATCCGGTTTATGACCAGGGAACGCTCGTTCGCACGGCGATTGCCAACGTCCGCGACGCCATCGTGATCGGCGGCCTGATGAGCGTGGCCGTCCTGCTGATGTTCCTCAAGAGCGTGCGCGCTACCCTGATCGCCGCGCTTTCGATCCCGCTGAGCCTCGTGATCACGTTTGTGTTTCTCTACCTGACCGGCGACACTCTCAACCTGATGTCGCTCGGCGGACTGGCGGTCGCCATTGGCCTGATCATCGACGACACGGTGGTCGTGATCGAGAACATCGCCCGACATCTCTCCGAGGGGCAGTCGGGCGATGCGGCCGTCGATCGGGCCAGCCGGGAGATCAGCGGCGCGGTGATCGGCTCGACGCTCACGACGATCCTGGTTTTTGTCCCGCTCGCGTTCGTCCGCGGGGTGGTCGGCCAGTTCTTCCAGTCGCTCAGCGTGGCCCTTTCCGTGGCGCTTCTGGTCTCGATGGTCGTCAGCCTGACGATCATCCCGGTTCTCGCCGCCAGGTTCCTCGCCCGTCGGCCGATGCCGACGACCGGGCCGATCTACAACCTCCTGGCGAATCGTTACGAGGCTGTCCTTCGCGCTGGGCTGAGGTTCCCCTGGGCCTCGGTGACCGTCGCCATCCTGATGCTTGTGCCGCTCGGGTGGCTGGCGATCCACATGGAGACCGGCTTCATGCCCGACATGGACGAGGGCGCCTTCGTCCTCGATTACGAGATGCCGGTCGGCACCTCGCTCTCGCAGACCGACAAGGTCCTGCACCGGGTCGAGACGGTCCTTCGTCGGACACCTGACATCTCCGGCTACATCCGCCGGACCGGGGCCGAGCTTGGCTTCTTCGCCACCGAGTCTTACACCGGCGACATCATGGTCAGCTTGAAGCCGAGCGATCAGCGCCGGCCGATGGAAGAAATCATCGAGGAGCTGAGCGGCGCGCTCAAGGAAGAAGTGCCCGAGCTGGAGACCGAGTTCGTCCCGTTGGTACAGGACCAGATCAACGACCTGGCGGGGGTTGCCAGCCCGATCGAGGTGAAGGTCTTCGGGCCCGACTTCGGCACTTTACGCACCCTGGCGTCGAGGGTCGGCGAGATCGTGGAGAAGGTCGAAGGCGCCGACGACGTGAATGCTCACGTCTACCTCGGCAACCCCGACGTGGTCGTCCGACCCGATAGCGCGCAGACGGCCCGGGTCGGGCTGACGGTGATGGACGTCGAGTCGCAGCTCAACGCTGCGCTTTATGGTCAGGTCGCCAGCACGGTCCCCGAGCAGGATCGAATGACGAAGATCCGGGTCCGATATCCTGACCCGGTCCGATACGACCGGGTGCATCTGTCCCTCCTGCCGATCAGCCTTGCAACGGCGACCGTGCCGCCTCTGGCGAGCGGCTCGGCCCCGGCGATCGCCGGTGCAAATCTGGGGTTTGTCCCGCTGGGTCAGCTCGCGACCATCCGGACGGTGCGCAGCCCGAACGAGCTTTGGCGAGAGAATCAACAACCGGTCATCACGGTGACGGCCGAGCAGCGCGGCCGCGACCTCGGTTCGATCAACGCCGAAATTCTTGAAAAGATGCGCGACCTCAAATTCCCGCCCGGTTACCGATGGGAACTGGCCGGTAGCTACCGGGCGCAGCAGGAATCGTTTGTGAACCTGTTGACCGTGCTGATCGTTGCCTCGGCGCTGGTGTTTCTACTGCTGGGCTTCCAGTTCCGAAGCCTCTCGCTGCCGATGCTGATCTTCCTGGCTCAGCCGATCTCGCTCGCGAGTGCCTTCTTCGCGCTGAAAATCACCGGGACGCCGCTGAACGTCTCGTCGTTCATGGGGTTCATCCTGCTGATCGGTCTCGACGTGAAAAATGGGATTATCCTGATCGAGTACATCGGGCAACTTCGTGGCGAGGGCGTACCGCTCCAAGAGGCGCTCTTGCAGGCGGGTCGGACGCGATTCCGGCCGATCCTGATGACGAGCCTCTGCACGATTCTGGGCCTGGTCCCGCTGGCGATGGGCTTTGGGCCAGGCGCGCAGATGCAGCAACCGCTCGCGATCGCTGTGATCGGCGGGCTGATCACCAACATGCTGCTGACCCGGCTCCTGATCCCGGTCGGATACCTGGCGTTCCGGGGCCGTCGCGACCTGGAGCCGGCCGCAGTGCCGGTCGCGGGATGATCGTCCGGGGACGGATCGATTTCGGATTCCACATTTTAGATTTCCGAGGGGCTGATCGCGCGGACGATCCCCCTCAGACATCTGGAATCAGGCATCTGGAATCTCGCATCCGAGATCATCCAACCCGGCTCGAGCGGATCGAACGGGAGCACGACCGATGGCCCGCGTCCTGATCGTCGAGGACCAGCCGAAACTCCTTCAAACGCTCCGGCTCGGGCTGGAGGCCGAGGGCTACGACGTCGTCGAGGCGGCCACCGGTCCGGATGGCTACCGGTCGGCTCTCGGCGGTGCGGTCGACCTCGTCGTGCTGGACCTGATGCTCCCAGGCCGGCACGGACTCGACGTCCTCCGCGACCTCCGCGCCGAGGGCTTCTCCCGGCCGATCCTGGTCCTCACCGCGCTCGACTCGATCGAGGAGCGAGTGCAGGGCCTCGACAGCGGCGCGAATGATTACCTGGTCAAGCCGTTCGCCTTCGCCGAGCTGGTCGCCCGGATCCGCGCCCTGCTCCGGAGTGACCTCCCCGCGCGCGAGCTGATCCTCCGCGCCGACGACCTCGAGCTGGACCTGCTCGCCCGTCGGGTGAGCCGGGCCGGCGCCCCGATCGAGCTGACCGGACGCGAGTATGAGTTGCTCGAATACCTCCTCCGCCACAAAAATGAGGTGGTGACTCGCGACATGATCGCCCGCGACGTCTGGAAGGAGACGACCGGCGCGATGACGCGTGTGATCGACGTTTATATCAATGCCTTGCGGAAGAAGGTGGAGCAGCCGGCCGGCCGGCCCTTGATCCGGACGGTGCGCGGGATCGGCTATGCGCTGAAGGACGAGCCCTGAATGAGGCGCCCGAACATCCGATGGCGGCTGACGCTCTGGTACGGGTCTGTCCTGGCGGCCACGCTGGCCGGGTTCAGCGTCGCGGTGTACGCACTGACCAGCCACGACCTTCTCTCGCTGACCGATGTGGCTCTCGCCGAGGAAGTGGCCGACTTCGCTGGTGATGCCTCGCGGTGCCGCACTCGCGAGGACTTCGCCCGGGAGCTGGGCCCGCGCTACGGCCACCTGGAGGGCTATGAGTCGCAGCTTAGCACGAGGGAGGGCGCGATCCTCTTCCTGAGCGACGGCCTGGCCGCCAGTGGGCTGTCGCTCCCCGCGAGGCGAGCGCGGACGGATCAGTCGAGGTTCGCCGACGGAGAGCTCGATCGGCTCGGGCACGTCCGGCTCGCCTGGCGCGAGGTGAACGGGCCGATTGGACCGATGATCGCACAGGTCGCCGTCTCGATGGCGCCCAACGACCGGGCCCTGCGCGAGCTGCTCACCGCCATGCTCCTCGCCGGGGCGACCGCGGTGGCCGTCACGCTGGGCGGCGGATACTGGCTGGCCCGGCAGGCACTGGCGCCCGTGGATCGGATGGTCGCAACGGCGCGCGAGATCACCTCCACACGCCTCGACCGCCGCCTGACCGCCCCCGACCCCGACGACGAGCTCGGCCGCCTGGCCGCCACATTTAACGGTGTGATCGAGCGATTGCAGCGGTCGTTCGAGGAGGTCCGGCGCTTCTCTGCCGACGCCGCCCACGAGCTGCGCACGCCGCTGGCCTCGATGCGCACTCAGGCCGAGGTCGCCCTGCAATCCCCTCGTTCACCCGACCGCGATCAGCGCGTCTTCGAGGACCTGCTCGAAGAGATCGATCGCCTGACGCGCCTGGTCACCCAGCTACTTTTCCTCTGCCGCGAGGACGTCCGGCTCCCCTCCGGTGAGGCGCTTGCGCCGGCGGTCCGGCTGGACGAGGTGGTCGCCGATGTCGCCAATCACATGAACGTCGTGGCGCGTGAGAAGGGGCTAGCTCTGGAGCTGGGGGAGAACCCGCCCTGCCTGGTGCGAGGCGACGTCGACCGCCTGCGGCAGCTTTGCTTCAACATCCTTGACAACGCGATCAAGTATACAACCGACGGGACGATTCGGGTCTCGTCGAGGTGCGACGACGGCCGCGTTGTCCTGACCGTGACCGACACCGGGATCGGCATCCCGGCCGAGCATTTGCCCCGCGTCTTCGATCGTTTCTACCGGGTCGACCCCGCGCGGAGCCGCGAGGTTGAGGGGACGGGATTGGGGCTCTCGATCTGCCGGGCGATCGCCGAGGCGCATCGCGGCCGGATCGCAATCGAGAGCGCCCCGGGCCGGGGAACGTCCGTGGTCGTGACCATCCCGGTGGAATCCCCGGGGCGCGCGTAGGGCTGATCTCAGCTTCGGTGGCCGGCTGTCGCTTGCTCGGTGCCCGCGAACTTCTCTGGCTCTCGGTCGAATTTTGCCTTGCAGGCGTCGCAGCAGAAGTAATACGTCTTGCCCTGGAACTCGCTCTGCCCGGCCGCCTGCTCGGGCTGCACGTCCATCCCGCAGACCGGGTCCTGTGTCATCGAAGAACCTCCCTCGCGATTGTGGGAATGGGACGCCCCGATATCCGGGGCGATCGAAGGAACTCGCGAGAGGATTGGTCCGCAACCGACATGCCAGCGCCGGCTCTATTTGTCGTCCGGGCGCGGTCGGCCGAGGCGGTCGACCTGCCAGATTTCGCCGGTGTTGACGTCGAGCGCCGTCAGCCACCCGCCACCGTAGCAGAACGTATCGATGCAGACGATATGGCCGAGGTCCAGGATTTCGCCGCTCTTCTGCGAGCTGTGGCCGACGATCGCCCGTTTGCCCGAGGTATGTGGTCCCGGCCGCCTGTCTCGCAGCGAACACCAGCGCAGGGTGTCGCCAAACTGCTCGTCGATGGGAAGATTGGGGTTGTATTGCGCGTGGACGAAGAGGTGCGTCGGTGTCTCGTAGTAGTCGCGGCATCGGCGGAGGAAGTTGCGATGGGCTTCGGGGATCCGCTTCAAATCGGACTCGGTCAATTGTGTCGCGCCATAAGATGCGAGTGTCGCCTTGCCGCCCATGTCGATCAGGTCGCCGAACGCCTGGGGCTCGCCGTCGAGGGCGGCGAGCAGGACGTGGTCGTGATTGCCGAGGATCGGGACCAGCCGGCATTCCTGCTCGAGCGCAATCAACCGATCGAGGACGCCCCGACTGTCCGGGCCACGGTTCACGTAGTCGCCCAGGGTGACGATCGTGTCGTCGGGACGGGGCCGAATCCGGTCGAGCAGGGCGTTGAGGGCCGGGGCGCATCCGTGGACGTCGCCGATCGCGATCGTTCGAGGCGGCATGTCGATGGGATCCTCCCTGGACAGATTTCCCTGGGCCGGTCGGCCGTTCTCATTATAATCAAAGGGGAAAGGCCAGCAGGAATCCCGCCCGCACGACTCGCCGAGGAGCCCCCCCCTGATGAGATTCCCCCGCGGACTGATCGCCACGATCGCCGGATGCTGGCTCGCGGCCCTGACGCCGATCGCCGAGGGAGCGGGGCCTGCGCCCGAGCCGAAGGTCGATTTCCACTTCCAGGTCCGGCCGATCCTCTCCGACAAGTGCTTCAACTGCCATGGGCCCGATCGGACCAACCGCAAGGCCGGCCTGCGGCTCGACATCAAGGAGGGAGCGTTTGGTGAGTCGGAATCGGGAGCCGTCCCGGTCGTTCCAGGGAAGCCGAGCGAAAGCGAGTTGCTTCGCCGAATTACCACCGACGACGAATCCGAGCGGATGCCGCCGCGATCGCTCGATCGCACGCTCTCTCCCGCCGAGATCCAGATCCTCCGTCTTTGGATCGAGCAGGGGGCCGACTGGCAACCGCACTGGTCGTTCCTGCCGCCGGTCGCCCGACCGGCGCCGGCGGTGAAAGACACCGCCTGGCCCCGCGGCCCGATCGACCGGTTCGTACTGGCTCGACTCGAATCCGAGGGCCTGAAGCCGTCGCCCGAGGCCGACCGCGAGCGGCTGATCCGCCGCGTGACCTTCGACCTGACCGGCCTGCCCCCGACCCTGACGGAAATCGACGCCTTCCTGGCTGATCGGGCCCCAGACGCCTACGAGCGACTGGTCGACCGATTGATCGCCTCGCCTCGGTTCGGCGAGCGCATGGCCGTCGACTGGCTCGATCTCGCCCGCTATGCCGACACCTACGGATACCAGGCTGATCGCTACCGGGCCACCTGGCCCTGGCGCGACTGGGTCATCCGCGCCCTGAACGAGGACCTGCCTTACGATCGCTTCGTCACCTGGCAGATCGCCGGCGACTTGCAGCCGAATCCCACCCGGGAACAAATCCTGGCGACCGCCTTCAACCGCCACCATCGCCAGACGAACGAGGGGGGCAGTATCGAGGAGGAATTTCGGGC
>DAHZZC010000818.1 GCA_027435495.1 Planctomycetales bacterium | reverse complement strand
TCTCCATCTCCCGATCAAGGAGCAACACCAGAAGCTCACGCAAAAGCTGAAGGGACACTTCGGGTACTACGGGATTACTGGCAACTTCTACAGTCTCCTGGAATTCCGGGAGACAGCGAGAGGGATCTGGCGACGGCATCTGTCTCGGCGACGCCGAGACAGATGCCGTGGGCCGAATTCCTCCGCCTGGAGGAGCGGTACGGTCTTCCCCGCGCCTGTGTCGTCCACGGACGGCAGAGCCGCGTAGCGACCTCATGAAGGCGACGAGCCGGATGCGTTTAACGCGCACGTCCGGATCTGTGGGAGCCCTGGGGGGCAATCCCCCAGGGCGACCCGGCCTGTTTCCCCGTCCCATCAGGGGATGGTCTCGGCTGAAGGCTATTGGTGGTGCGCGGATCGCCGGCTGGAGCCGGCTCCTACATAAGATTTTACACATGCGACAGAGCAATCAGCCCATGTAGGAGGGGACTCCAGCCCCCGATCCGGCCGAAGCCATGGCATCGCACGAACTTCGGAATCGGAGAAATAGGACTGAACGGGAGAAAGGAACTCCCGATTTGGTCGAAGCCCAGGGTCATGCGGGGATCGCCGGCTGGAGCCGGCTCCTACAAGGGATGGTCTCGGCTGAAGACTATCGGTGGTGCGAAGATCGCCGGCTCCTTTACGCCGACCCATCGGACACCATCACCGGTTGAGAATCAGCCGGACACAGACTCGGGCGTCATCGGCAATCGGACGGTGAATGTGCTGCCCCTTTCCTGGCCGTCGCTGCGGGCCTCGACCCGTCCGCCATGCATCTCGACCAGCCGCTGGACCATGCTCAATCCAATCCCAAGCCCACCCTGGGCACGGTCGATCGCGCGCTCGGACTGCGCGAAGAGATCGAAAACCCTCGGAAGCATCTCCGGCGCGATGCCGATGCCGGAATCCGAGACGCGGACCATCGCCTCATTCGCCTCAAGGCACGCCTCGACCTCAACCTTGATCCGTCCGCCGGGCTCGGTGTATTTCGCCGCGTTGTTCAGGAGGTTGACAATCACCTGTTCGAGCCGGGCGGGGTCGGCGTCGACCTCGATCGGATCGGTCGGGATCATCAGGCAAAGGTCGTGACGCCGTGTCTCAATGGCCGGCCGGGCGGCGTCGACCGCCGCGCGGACCACCTCGCCCAGGTCCAGCCGACTCCGATCCAGCCGGATCTTCCCACGGCCGATCCGCGAGACATCCAGCAAGTCGTCGACCAGCCGGATGAGCTGCCCAACCTGGCGGCGGAGCATCTCCCGGGCCCAGGGGTGATCCTCAGCGGCCTCGGGCATTTCGAGAATCTGAGCGGCGTTGGCGATCGCGGCCAGGGGGTTGCGCAACTCGTGTCCCAGCATCGCGAGGAACTCGTCCTTGCGCTGGGCCTCGTCGGCGGCGCGGGCGGCGACCTCCCGGCCAGCGGCCTCGGCACGGCGACGGGCCTGGTGCAGCGCCTCGACCAGCCCCGAGATGATCGAGCCGACCAGGAAGATGGTCGCCAGGTCGCGGTAGAGCCGGAACGTGGTCCGTTCGCCAGAGAGAAAGAGGATCGCCAGGTAGCTCCCCTCCATCATGACCACGCAGAACAGCCCGGCCCCGCCGCCGCCGTACCAGGCGCTGAGCAGGAAGGCGAGGAAGATCAGGCTGCTGAAGTTGCCTCCGACACTCGGGATCCGCAGGACGAACAGCGTCCCGATGGCCGCCAGCGCGGCGAGGCCGTAGCGTGCCGGCCAGCCGGGCCGGCGCGAGTCCTGGTCGTCGGAGTTCATCGAATGCCACTCCCCTGTCACGTTCACTTCAGGGTAAATCTGAGCATATTCCGGTCGGATTTTCCAGGCCCCTCTCGCGACTCGACCGACCCTTGAGATGGGATTCCGTGGAAGCGGGCGCGAAGGTCCCTTCCCTCGCCGCGCGCATGTGGTAAATTTCCAGGACGCGGGGCCCGGCGCTGAGCTATCGCGCGACCGGCCCCGGCCGGTTTTTTCCAGAGACCGTTCATGTGGAAGCCTTGTTTTTTTCAAAAACATGAAGGACTCAACATAGAACGTTCCCGCGGAAGAGCGGGCCGGCATGTGAGTTGCTGGATGGGAGTGTTGGAGAGGGAATCGCCGTGGGGGGACGGAGTCCGGTCCAGGCGCGCCGACGGATGCGAGGCGGATCACCGGATCGTGGACGTTCGGCACCGGGTCTCAAACGCGAGGGGTTCCTCATGAGTCAGGCGAAGAAGGGCGGCAAGGGTGCGACGAAGACGACGGCCGACGTCGTCAAGCCAGCGGCGAAGGCCGTGAAAAAGGGAGCGGCCGGGGCGACCAGCAAGGCCGGCGGAGCACTTCGCGCCGTGGGTGACGCGGTCTCCGAGGGAGCCGAGGCGGTCATCAAGGCCGGGGCCAGGATCGTTGAGGAGGTGAAGGAAGC